>JADFXI010000034.1 GCA_015233655.1 Nitrospirota bacterium
GCTCGAAAAAGAAGGGCTGCCGGAACACGCAATGGTTTGCGAACGCCATGTCGGCGTGGGGTTGACCCTCGAAGATATCAGAAGCGCAAATCTTCCCCTCCCCTTAAGAGACATGCTGCCTGTGACACTGGAAGAAAAAATAATCTGTTTCGCCGATAAATTCTACTCGAAACATAAGGACCGCACAAGAAATGGAAAGTCTTTAGCACAAATCAGAAAAGAACTGTTGCCATATGGGGAAAACAAAGTAAAGCAATTTGATGAATGGCTGCTCATCTTCAGGGAAAATATTAAAGGCCTATGATTTGCATCGTATTTTGATATATAATTTTCAGGCAATGCACGTGCATGTATGAACGCGGCATCGTAAGGAGATCATGGATACCCTCTGGGGAAACATCTTCGGCAAACAAAGAGAAGAAAGGGATGAGATCATCTCTATTCTGAAAAACATACCCGTCTTTGAAGAACTCAGCAATCGTGATCTTGCGCGCGTAGAGCGCATACTGCACAGGAGAAGTTACCAGGAGGGGGAAGTAATTTTCGACCAGGGAGATCCCGGGTTCGGCATGTACATAGTCGAAAAGGCTCTGTCGGGATTGTGCTGATGCCTTCCCACCGCTGCATTGCTACATTGTCGGACGGTGAATTCTTCGGTGAACTTTCGCTGCTGGACGAGTCTCCCAGGTCCGCTTCGGCAATTGCGTATAAACCGTGCAAAATACTCTGTTTTTTTCAGGCCGACCTGTTTGACCTCATCAATCATGATCCCCGTGTCGGGGTAAAGATCACAATAGGGCTTGCCAGAACAATCGGATACAGGCTAAAGCAAACCAACGAATGTCTTCATAGCATGCAGAATACGGAACTTGAGCCGGGAAGCATCTGACCCGGAGCGCCATAACTATATGGGAAAAGGCATTACCTCTTTGATTAAGCTTCTTGCAGTGCTGGCCGTTCTTACCGGCGCAGTTTTATTTCTTGTTGCCATCGGCAGTCTCGTGAAGCTGATTATCGTAGCTGCGCTGCTGGCCTTCATCCTGGACCCGCTTGCGAGCTTCCTGGAGTCTCGCTGGATGGGCCGCACCTCGGCGGTAAGCGTCATTTTTTTAAGCATCATATTCGCCGGTGCAATGTTTTTCTTCGTCGCAATCCCCATTATCCTGAGGGAGGTCGGCTCGATACAACAAGTGTTGAGTTCAGGCAACGCCGATGCCTTAATCTCGAAGATTGAGACTGTCCTTAAAGACAAGTTTTCCTTTCTGGGCCTTAAAGACTTGAGTCTTGCCACCAAAGTACACTCATCAATTGCCGACATAATGAGCTGGCTTGTCAGTCATGCGCTGGATATAGTGTCCCTGCTCACCGACTTGATCATCGTTCCGTTTATTGTCTTTTTTCTCCTCAAAGACGGCAGGTCCTTTAAAAAGCAGTTTATCGGCATCGTGCCTAACAGGTACTTTGAATCAGCGCTGAACACTCTTTATAAAATGGAGCTTCAGTTGGGCAATTATCTCCGTGGGCAATTCCTGGATGCCGTGGTTGTCGGCATTCTTTCGACTGTAGCTTTATGGATCTTGGGCATCAAGTACTGCATTGTATTCGGTGCCTTGACAGGCATGGCAAACCTGGTGCCATACCTGGGGCCTGTATCAGGGGCGGCTGTCACTATCATAGTCACGTTATTTGAAAACGGAAATATGTCTCAGGCCGCATACATTGCCCTGGCCTTTACCCTTGTGAAACTGACGGATGACGTACTTATCCAACCATTGATAGTGGCAAAAAGCGTCGATATGCACCCCTTGCTGGTATTGCTGGCCGTAATTATCGGAGGGAAATTCTTCGGGATTCTAGGCATGCTGCTCTCTGTGCCCGCTACCGGGTTTATTCAGATAGTCATTCATGAAATCACGACTAATTACCTTAAATACGCGCGCAGCGGCGAGGCCTAACGAACCATTCTGTAATTAATCAGTAAGAAAAAGTGTACTGAATTCCTTCCGGATCATTTTCCTCAAAATTTGTCGCATAAGGGATTGCCTCAATAATGCCTGAGGATGTTTTGAATTTCAAGAGTAAAACAGATCCATTATCCGGATAACATTGATGGTTTGTAAAAATTTGACTTACAAGTTTGTTGCCGTTGTCGGCGCTAATTAGATATGCTTCTGTCGGACTACATATATCATGCCCGCCGATAACCATGAAAATACGGCTATTGGACTTGATGAAGTGATCCCACAGTCCCTGTCCGCTATATGTTGTGCTTGGATCTACGCCCACATCATTTACAAGATACCGCGTCCCATCGTTTTTCAGGTAAGCGTGTGTAACTACTATTACATCTCTGTCCTGATTTGCATTTATAACACTCTGGGCCCATGAAACTGCTTCAAATCGAGGAAAAACCTCTAGGCCGATTACAAGAAATTTACGCGTACCAATATCAAAGGCAATAGCCATATTGGCATCGCTATTTGCCGGATATCCTCCAAGATACCACTGCTTACCTGAAAACCGGGATGGACCAAAGTATTGGTCATATTTTGAACTGTCACGGTCAGCCACATTAGTGTTTGGATAATCATGATTGCCGGCAACTGTCAAATATGGTATTCCTGCATTGTCGATGAGGTCATATCCTTTTACTGTCGCCGTTGTATAAGCTGTATCAGACGGATCGTTGACAATATCGCCCACTCCGAATACCGCGACAATGTTAAGATTGGTTATATTATTTACAACCCACTGATTTTGCTTTTGCCAGACAGAAACTTTATCTGCACCATTATCAACTTCATTCTGACTATCAGGGTAAACAACAATGGCAAAAGTTTCGCTGTCAGTTCCTCCGCTTGAGGTCACTGTAAAGCTGACACTCGTGCTATCTATTATTTTGCCGCTTGTGTCGTACAGGTTTTCATAGAAATAATATGTACCTGTGTCGGCAAAAGCAGGAATAAATCGGGAAATATTATTATTTACCGCTTGACCTGCAGAAAGCGTCATCGGCACGCAAGCAGTATCAACCCATAAACCTTTTGGAGTATAGACAGCAGCGTATACAGTAAGAGGATAGCTTGAACTGGAGCCGTTTGTAATTGAAGAAGTTATAGGGCCATACGTCCCTCCCTGTGAAACACTGGTGGTCGATGGCCCGGTCAGAGCATGCGTAATCGGTCCAGCAAAAGCAGAAGATACTGTTAGTGCGACAGAAATTACAAGACCTGGAATCGAAATAAATAATACAGTGCAAAATAGATCCAAAAGCATGAAAGGAGTTCTTCTTAACACTGTCCCCCCAGTTGAATCGACATTATAATTTATCGCAAATCTGGACGCTATTGATCTTAAAATGAGCAGATGTTGTACCATTTATCCCAATACTTAACGATGATATTTGTTTAAGCGCATCATATATGTTCATATAATTTCCCCACCCAGCCTGCTTAAAATCACTGACCCTAACATTAATTACTTGCCTTCCGCTATTCACAGGCAGTTCCACTTGGTGGGCATCCCAACCCAATGCTTCGGGATTAACATAGCTTAATTGAAATAAAAAAGACCCCGGGGAGTCAGTTTCCAGGCTTATCCTGAAAATACCCTTTGCAAAACCGCTCTGCCAGTTCCGCCAGTTCTGCTTTGACGTGTCGGAATAAAATGGCAATTCTACTCCACACAAATATAAAGACATGCTTGAAGAAACATTGCAGTCAACATTCAGTACATTGTTTGATTTACTGAGCGCAACAGATGCTCCAGAGACATAATTGGTTGCACTAAAAGAACCGCCTGAGGCTATTTTATTGTTTTGGTTCCAGTTATCGCCTATGAAATATTCACCGGTCAAGTTCGGTTCTGAAAAGTCAGCCAAAACAGAACAAAATTCGCCATTAACCTCATCTGTCCTGAAGTCACCAGACCTTAAATCTCTATACGCGTATGAAAATCTATTCACAATTGTACCCTGTGTACCGAATGAGGCCTCAACCTGTGTCAACGAAAAGGGGGCTAAAGATACTGTTGTTTCCAACAAGGTATCAGAACTATCGGTATACACAGATGAAAGATTGCCGTTTGAGACAGTTATGTTTCTTTTTAAAAAAGGGCTATAATTGCCTAAATATAAAATATATTTACCGTTCTTACTGAACACCGTTGCCATAACGTCGCTATCATTACTGTACGCCTCCATATATTTTCCGCCGTTCATATCAGAGAGCATCTTATATGTATTATAAAAAGGTTTAAAGGAAGAGGTTGTCATATCATACAGACCTAAAGTAGATGGAGGCGATTCAGTTAATGAATAATGCATAAGTGCTGAAATGCGATCTAAGGAAAATATCTCAGGCACCGTAAGCGCGGCCATTATGGAATCTCCACCGCTGCCTGGATATACAGTCCCCTCTCCATATTGGAAAGTTGTATTAAACTCTCCCAGAATCAACGGAGGACAATTGACGGGAACTAAAGGGGATTCCGAACTGAAAAAGCCTTTGATTATGCTCCCAAGCTTCAGCGTGTCCCATTCCTTTTGAGCACCGTTAAAAGGATAGTAGTGAATTGATATATAATCGACATTCGAAGCCGCGCTGCTATTACAGAAGGGGACAAGCCAATTAGTTATCGGATCTTCTCCTTGAGCAACTGTGAAGCTCATCAAATCCAGCCCCACAATATAGACACCCGGCAAATAACTTCTTATTTTAGGTGCAATGTCATTAACATCACTTATGTAATTCTGGATAGTATAGGACGGAAAGAGATTGGGCAGTACAGTTGGCAAGTCATCCGGCTCATTATCAATACTTATACCCTGCAAGTTACAATTAATTGAACTTAAATGGCTTAATATGGCATCCAAGTATTCTTTTTGGGCAATAGGCAACTGTATCAAGGCTTGCTGATTTCTACTTGTTGCAAACGCGCAAAATTTATCAACCCAATTTATATAGTCAGTATAAGACAGAGCTGAAACCCATCGCCCGCCCATTTTTAAAGTTCCAAACAGATTATCAGTCTGTATGGCATTCATTTCGTCAGCAGTCAGATACTGATATACAACGCCAAGAGATTTAGGAATTATTGTTTTTCGGGATACTTCAAGACCGGTGCCCTTATACTCAGGATTGATCGAGTATGAACTGCCATTTAATATTGCATTAGAAAAACTACTTTCTGCATTGGATTTATCAGTATCCGGCAAAGTCAAGGCATACGACAGAGATGCAGGACAACAGAGCATCAGAGCAACAGCAAAAAAAACAAACAAATGGTCTTGTCTTTTCATATAGAGTTCACCCTTTATTATCGTATAGCGCTGACTCCAAATAGCTATTTCCATCCCTTCCTCAGGGCTGAAAACCGGCTGAACAACAATCATGCTGAAACATCATCAAGTTCAGTATTTTTTGCTTATGATTTTTGCCGCTCTTAAATTCAATTAGTCAATTAGCTTTTTTTATTATGCATTTATTAATGCAAATGTCAAAAGAAACCGCCACCCTCAGTTGTTGTCACGGTGAACGCGCACTTCATCCGGCACAAAGGTCAATAAAAAATCCGGTAAAGACGCCTGAGGTTGAAATTTGACGCGACGCATTTTTCATGATATAAGGAAAGTAGAGAGTTCGAAAATCCCGACAAAAGCCGCTCTGAATTACTGAAAGGGCAATTCACGCGGCATGCCTTCCGTGAGAGGAGGAAGCCGAAATGATGGGCTATCGCAGAATCCCGATTTATTTGCTGTTTGTCCTCGCATCACTTTTTGCAGGGTGCGGATCGGCTGCAAAAAGCAGCGGCGTTATGTCTGAAAACAACGTCCCCAGCAGTGTGGAGAGCACGGCGCAACGCCTCACGCTCGACCTCCAGAACCAGGGCTTCGAAGTCAGTCGAGGTTATTTCAAACTCTGGACGGTCGATCAGTGTGCGTATACCTTCGGGATCATGGGAATGTGTTATGCCAACAATCCTGCTGCGCCTTATGTCACTTTTGCCGTATTGCCGTGGTCCGGAGAATATGTGGATGCCGCGACGAGCAGCCTTTGGGGGCCCTCGCAAGAGGGCTATAACGATATCTTCCGCTTCGATCGACGCGAAGCGATTGTCATCCTTGGCGAACTGCCCCCGCAGGCATCTTATTTCTCCGAGCAGACTTACATTTTCTCGCGGCAGGGGACCTATCAGACGAGCAGCAACACCTATGCGGCGATCGCGAAGTACATGCCTGCCTTGCTCCGGTTTTTTTTCGCCTACATGCCTGATGACACTACTCGGTTTCAGTCCTTTTCTACTCTGAGCAATCCCATCAACAATGTGGTCATTGAAAGACAGTCTGGTGCAGCCTTCGGCGAAATCAGGTATTTCATTATTACGCCGGACCAGTTCATGAACGACGCGATCCGGAAAGCGCTTGCAGGTATTTCGATAAATGACGAAGACATCTTTACCGAGCCTATTCCTTCCGACATGAAAATCGGTCTTGATCAAACGGCGGATAATTTTACCACATTTATTCGTTACTCCCAGCCGTATGACGGAGGGACGCTCTGGACTTCCTCGGATACATGGAGAAAAAATCTGCCGCTCGTCGTGCTGCGGGTAAGGGACACGCGGACCGATCGCGAGCCTCAACGATATTCACCTGTCGAGCTAGAGACCAGGACGGCTGTCGACGAATATCCCCTCAAGCCCGAGCTTATCAGTCTGCTTTCGGCAGTAGCCTGGAAGTGGGGACAGCCTTGCGTCAATAGCGATTGCTCTGACCGGACCGAAAGTTTCAAAGATCTGCAGACATTTCCCCCTTACATGGTCGGACCGAGCTGCATATCCATAGGGGAGAACTGCCTCGGAGACAACTGGGACGCAGCCTATCAGCTCTACGGACCTGCATCGCTCGATAACGGGGAAATCTACGCCGTAGCCGGGACCCTGGGTACCAAAACCGGAAATGCAACATATGTGGGGTTCGGGATCAATTACGCCGATATTTTTTTGGGCGTAGCAAATATCTCCAATAAAGATCTGGAGGGGACCGCGAGTGGATATGCTACAAAAGTGAGCAACACCGATAAGTTCTATCTTTATTATTTCACCAGGGACTGCTCCGGCCTGGACGGCCTGACGGACGGTCACTGCTTCGAACTCCCGGTGACACTGATTCCATCCGGCAGGCACCTCGGACTCAGTGTGCGTGATTACGTTCGGCCGGGCACCGAACGCGGACCTGACTCGTCGTTCGTTCTGCCTTCTATGGTGATCAAATTACAGAGGCCGTAAGAAATGAGCAAATCACTTGCCGTGCAGTGCGCGCTCGACTGTCCTGATAGCGCAGAATTCCCCGCACATGCTGCAGACCTCTTTCTCGCCCGGCGGCACCTGACTTCTATATGTGCGCACTTTCTCGGGGTTTAAACTGAGCGACATCTGTCCTTCCCAGTCAAGGGCCTTTCTGAACCGCGCCATTGCTATGTCTTTTTCGAGGGCACCTGGAACGCCTTTGGCTATGTCCGCTGCATGAGCAGCTATCTTGGATGCGATCACGCCTTCTCTCACATCATCTATGTCCGGCAGCCTTATGTGCTCCGCAGGAGTTACATAGCAGAGGAAATCAGCTCCGGCTGCTCCGGCAATAGCGCCACCTATAGCTGCTGCTATATGATCGTATCCCATCGCAATATCAGTGACGAGAGGACCTAAGACATAGAACGGCGCGCCCTTGCAAATCTCCTTCTCCAATTTAATATTAAGTTCTACCTGGTTAAGTGGTACGTGACCAGGCCCTTCTATAATAGTCTGAACACCGGCTGCCAGCGCCCTGTCCCTTAATTCGCCGAGGGTCACCAACTCTTCAAGCTGGCTCCGGTCCGTTGCATCAGCAAGACAGCCCGGCCTGAAGCCGTCTCCAAGACTGAGGGTCAAGTCATATTTTATGGCCATTTCCAGCAGTCGGTCGTACTGTTCAAAGAGAGGGTTTTCCTTGTCATTGTAAATCATCCATTCCAGCAAAAAAGCGCCGCCTCTGCTCACTACATCAAGTATCCGGCTGTCTTCTCTCAACCTTGTAATAGCTTTCTGTGTAATGCCGCAGTGGACCGTCACAAAATCCACACCCTCCTTTGCATGGTCCTCAATCACACTAAAAAGGTCTTCCGGATCCATTTTGGCGATATGTCCGCGCGATTCAGCGGTCTTTACAATCGCCTCGTATATAGGGACTGTGCCAACCGCAACGGTAGAGCGTTTCATAAGCATAGTCCTCAAATCCCTTATAGCGCCGCCTGTCGAAAGGTCCATCACGGCATCCGCGCCATGTTTAATCAGCACTTCCAGTTTTCGTATTTCATCGTCAAAAGAAATCCTGTCTTTTGAGGTGCCGATGTTGGCATTGATTTTCGTACTCATACCTGCACCGATACCCAGAGGGGCGATAGCATGAAGCACATTCCTGGTAATCACCGAAACTCCCCTGGCGATGTCGGAGGCCAGTCTCTCGGGAGATAGCGATTCAGCTGCGGCAACCTCTTTTATTTCGTCGGTAAGTATTCCCTTCCTTGCATGCTCGATTCTTGTCATGGTTTTTCTCCCTGTTATCTCTTTTCTAATGTATTTAGGTAATTTTTCGCTTCAGCTGCAATATCAGATGCTCCCAGTATGCCGCTTATCACGGCTATGCCTCTTACACCGCATTCCATGACCTCATTCACGGAATCAGGTCTTATACCGCCGATTCCAAAAACCGGTATGCCGATTTGTTCCGTAACTTTGTTCAATGCCGCAAGCCCGACAGGAGAACCATACTTAGCTTTTGAAGGCGTCTGATAAAGCGGCCCGAAAGTGATAAAATCAGCCCCTTCCTTTTCAGCAATGTCGGCCTCCTGCAAACTGTGAGTAGAGACACCAATTAGAAGGCGGTCACCTGCTATCTTTCTGGCTGCATACGCGGGTATGCAGGCCTGTCCGAGATGAACTCCGTCCGCTCCTGAACAGAGGGCTACGTCAGTCCTGTCATTTATGAATAACTTAGCGCCGTATTTAGAGGCCAAAGCTCTCATCCCGTGGGCCATCGCGAGCAACTCCCTCGTCGGCAAATCCTTCTCCCTCAGCTGCACAGCCCTGAGGCCGCCCCTAAGAGCGGCCTCAATAGCCGCAAAGAAAGAGTCGTCATCAGCAAATAATTTTCTGTCAGTAATTAAATATAGGCTAAAATCCATAACCATAGTCTATAAGCCTGAGACTGCCTCTACAGCATTCCCTCAAGCGGGCTGCTGGCGGTCGCGTAGAGCTTTTTCCCCATCCTCCCGGCTTTATATGACAACCTGCCTGCAATAACCGCGTGCTTCATTGCCATTGCCATTGCTATCGGGTCTTTGGCTGCGGCGATTGCGGTATTGATGAGAACGGCGTCACAACCCAGCTCCATCGCAATCGTTGCATCAGAAGCCGTCCCTACTCCCGCATCAACCAGAACAGGCACTTTCGCTGCTTCGAGGATTATCTTGATGTTATACGGATTCCTGAGTCCAAGCCCAGACCCTATCGGTGCGCCAAGCGGCATAACAGCAACTGCGCCCGCGTCCTCAAGCCGCTTTGCCATGATTGGATCATCATTGGTGTAGGGAAACACCAGGAATCCCTCTTTTGCGAGTATTTCGGTGGCCTTAAGCAACCCTATAGTATCGGGAAACAGCGTCCGCTCATCACCGATAACTTCGAGCTTGACCATATCAGATATGCCTGCTTCACGGGCCAGACGCGAATACCTCAGGGCATCCTCCACTGAATAGCATCCGGCTGTGTTAGGCAGTATTTTGTATTTCTTCGGATCAATATAATCGAGCAGGTTCTCGGATTTCCTGTCCGTGATGTTCACGCGCCTCACTGAAACAGTAACGACATCCGCTCCCGATGCTTCAACCGCTTTGGCTGTTTCGGCAAAGTCCTTATATTTGCCGGTCCCTATCCAGAGCCGCGACCTGAATTCAATGCCCCTTATTACTAATTTATCTTCCACAATTGCCTCCTCCGACAAAATATACTATTTCCACAACATCGCCTTCGCACAACTGCCGGCGTTCAAAGTCCGCCTTACGGACCACTTTGAGATTTACCTCCACAGCAACCCTTTCGGGCTTGATGTCCATCTCCTGCAAGAGTTGCACAATAGTTGCCGACATTGTCTCGATGTCCTGACCGTTGACTTTAAGTCTCAAATTTAATCCCCTCAAACTAAAAATCCTCTATCCCTGATGAGGAATAGAGGATCCGGCAACTGCCTGCATTATTCCCAGTTTCCTACGCCAGAATTATCTGGATCAGGTTCAAGGGGTCTCTTCCATAGTTCGGAAAACTCTCAGGCCCGGTGCCTCCCCCCTGGTACGATATCAGTCTAATAACAATAAGCCATGTTTGTCAATGAGCAGGAATTGACCTGTAATAAATATGTTATAATCACTTGAATGAAGCAGGTCTTTGCACATCCGCAATATCTGAAAAAAAACCCGTTCCGCTTCTGCCCGGGATGCGGCCACAGCTTGATACACCGCCTGATAGCCGAGGTCATTGCTGAATTGGGTATCGGAGGAAGGACTATCGGCATCGCTCCTGTAGGGTGCGCTGTTTTTGCATACGATTATTTCGATATCGATATGCTTGAAGTGGCCCACGGCAGACCCCCGGCTGCTGCCACCGGCATGAAAAGGACACTCCCCGACCGGATTGTCTTCTCCTATCAGGGTGACGGCGACCTTGCCGCGATCGGGACTGCTGAAATCATCCATGCTGCCAACAGGGGAGAGAACATAACGGTATTCTTCGTTAATAATGCGACTTATGGCATGACAGGCGGTCAGATGGCTCCTACGACTCTGCTGGAGCAGAAGACAACCACCACACAAAAAGGAAGAGATGTAAAGACTTCGGGTTATCCACTTCATGTAGCTGAAATGCTCGCCACAATCGACGGGTCTTCTTTCATTGCCAGGACCTCGGTGGATTCCGTTAAGAACCTCCTGGAAACAAAAAAAATGATAAAGAAGGCCTTCAAATACCAGATCGATGAGAAAGGATTCAGCATGATCGAAATACTTTCTCCCTGCCCGACTGACTGGGGATTTACTCCTGAAAAATCTATCGAGTGGATAAGGGAAAAATTTATGAATGTATATAAACTCGGGGTCTTGAAAGACACGTTCAGTTCATAGCATACGATCGCAATGGAGCATTCAATAATCATAGCTGGATCAGGCGGACAGGGTATCCTTTTTCTTGGAAGACTCGTGGCATCTGCAACGATGCTTGAAGGCAAGGAAGTTACCTGGATGCCCTCGTACGGCGCGGAAATGCGCGGGGGCACCGCAAATTGCACCGTCATCATTTCCGACGAGATGATCGGTTCTCCCGTGGTCCGCAATCCCCACATTCTGGTCGTCATGAATGACGCATCATACAACCGTTTCGCCTGCAAGCTTCTTCCGGGGGGGACGCTGTTGTTTGATTCTTCCCTTATCAAGAGGACTGATCACAGGGACGATGTCACGGTGCTGGGTGTACCGGCCAGCATGCTGTCGTCGACACTGAACAGTACCAAGCTTGCCAACATGGTGGTGATGGGGGCTATTATCTCCTCTACGGGCATACTGTCGCTTGATTCGGTCCTGCGAGCCCTCGAAGACATGACGCCGGAGCATAGGAAGAACTCAATGGACCTCAACAGGCAATTAATCAGAAAAGGATACGACATCGTTGAGAATAAGAAAAGCTACCATAGCTGACGCAAAAGAGATTCGCCAGATCGTCAACGAGTTTGCAAGAAAGGAGTTTATGCTTCCGCTTGCCTTCGACGAACTATATGAGGGCATCAGGGATTTTATCGTGAGCGAAGACAACGGCTCGATAAGAGGGGTTTGCGCGCTTCATTTGCTATGGGATGACAACAAGGGGAAAGGCTCCGGTACGATGCTTGCAGAAATACGTTCTCTTGCTGTTAAAGAAACCCACCAGAGCAGCGGTATAGGGAAATCCCTTGTCAGAAGGTGCATCAAAGAAGCTGAAGGACTTGGGGTCAGGAAAGTTTTCGCCCTCACCTACCGTCCGGAATTCTTTAAAAAATTGGGATTCAAAGAGATCGAAAGGGCCAAACTCCCGCACAGGGTCTGGGAGGACTGCCGCAAGTGCTATAAATTCCCTGAATGTGACGAACACGCGGTAATTCTTACTCTGAGCAGCTAATAATTTATTCGCTTGCCTTCAGCTGAATTTTAATGTCCGACTCAGCCCGCAGCTCTTCGATATGTTTCTTCAGATGTCTGTTGGCCTCGCGTTCAAAGAGGTATTTTTCAATTTCATCCCGCACCTCAAAGTAATCCTGACCATTAAATTTTGCGCTGTTTTCACTGAAAAAACGCTCTATATCTTCCTCTTTTATTATGATGGCGGATTTAATCTTTATATCTATATAGTCCCGCACCAGTTCGTCTTTGGTTGGCGCCTCAAGGCGCATTTTTTTTGCCTCCTGCAGCAGGAGGAGCCTGTTTATCATGGAATTTATTATGTCGGAATCCGAAATATCGGCCAGCGTCTTCCTCGTCCTCTGAGCATTTTCCCTGAATTCCGATAGAGTGATTGCTTTATCATTGACGTATGCGGCTACTCTTTCCATAACTTCGGCATAACAGGAGGCAGCCGTCATCCAGAGGACCGCAGCAAGAAATAAACAAAATAATATTGTTAAGTGCCGTTTAAAATGCATGTCCCACGCTGAAATGTACCGCACCGAAGCTTTCTCCCTTCTCACGGTTCAACTTCACTCCATAGTCCACTCGCAATGGCCCCACTGGTGTATTGTACCTGAGCCCCAAGCCTGTCGTGTATTTAAGCTGCGCAATATCTATATTCTGGATTTTATCCCACACATTTCCTGCATCGCTAAAAGCGACGACCCCGAACCCCCTGCCTACGTCGGCCCTCAATTCAAGATTGCCCATAATAAAGGCGTTCCCTCCGATTGGGGTACTATCGGCTGCTTTAGGGCCCAACGTGTCCTGGTCATAACCCCTGACCGTTGTTCTGCCGCCCAGGAAAAAACGTTCGACGATGGGCAATTCCCGCGTATCGCCGAATCCCTGAGCAGCGCCGCCCCTAAGCGAAACAGCTACCACGAACCTCTTGCTCAAACTCTGATATTTATTTGCGTACACCTGCAATTTCAGAAAATCCGTCTGAGAGAAAAGCGCTGCAGATGCGACCTTGAATGTTAAACCGGCCAATACGCCTTTTTTGGGATCAAACGGATTGTCCCTGGTGTCATAGATCAGTTCGGGACGCACGCCGCTAATTATGAGAGAGCCTGTGTCTTCCCTGCTCAGGATTATATTGGGGTCTACATCTTTTGTCTTTA
Organism: Nitrospirota bacterium; assembly: GCA_015233655.1. Lineage (GTDB taxonomy): Bacteria > Nitrospirota > Thermodesulfovibrionia > Thermodesulfovibrionales > Dissulfurispiraceae > JADFXI01. Next base: position 13,406 of record JADFXI010000034.1, read on the forward strand.
CCACCGAAAAATCGTAATTCAGGCTGCCTTTTACAGTATCACTCAGCTTCTTTTCGACGCCTACGCTTGCCGTCTCCCTTGACAGGTGATAGCTCGTCTTGTGCGTATCTATGTTCAACTCTTTCTTGCTTTCATATAAAAGGGACGATTTTAACACCAGGTCTCTGATGAAGAAAAAAGGTTCCGAATATGAGAGAATAAATCTCTTTTCGATACTGCTTATTTCTGTCCTGAAAGACGCCTGCCTGTTCATGCCAAAAATATTTCTATAACTGACATCGAGGAAGGCCCTGTACTTTTCAAATTCGCCATATCCCAGGCCGAACTCGACTGCTCCTGCATCGGCCTCCCTCAGTTTATATATTACGTCCCTCTTGCCGTCGCTCTGATCTGAAGGCGCTACCTCAACGTCGGAAAACAGCCCCAGACGGTATAGACGCTGTCTTTCCTGAAGGAGTTTTCCGGTATCGAAAGGCATGCTCGTTTCATGAATGAACTCTCGCTCTATTACGAACTGCCTTGTCCTGTCATTGCCCAGTATAATATTCTTGCCGAAGAACGTAATGTTACCCTCGCTCACGACAAACAAAATACGCGCCGCAGCGCCGGCTATGTCCCTCTTGACAGAGACCTTCGCCTCAAGAAAACCGCGATTATTGTAAAGCTCGATGATTTTGCGGCGTGATTCCGAGATATCCACATCATTGTACGGGCTGCCGGATTTGACCGCTACTATTTTCATTATCTCATCAGCAGACACATTCTTTGTGCCTGCTATTTCAATATTTTCAATTTTAACCTGCTGTTTCTCGTTAAGGACGTACTTAATTAGTGCTTTGTGGTCCTGCATCATGACCTCAGGCTCCTGGACTTCGATGTCCAAATAGCCCAGGGCATGATAAAAATCGCCAAGGTTGCTTCTGTCAGTCTCCAGATCATCGGGGTTGTAGTCATCACCGGCTTTTGAAACAAGAATGTCCTTCAGCCTGTCCTGGGAGATAGAAGCACCATCTATTGTAACTTCCCCTACCTTATATCTGTCTCCCTCAGAGATATATATCTGCAGGAGGGATGTGTCCGGGGTGCCTGAAATGATCGGGGTCGCCTGGGCCAAAATAAAACCATTCTTGCGATAAAGGGCCAAGATGCCTGCCATGGTCTCTTCGATGAGGTCGTCGTTTATCTCGTTAATCTCAAAAAACGGCACCTCTTTCATGAGTTCGTCTGATTTAAGCGCAGAGTTGCCGCTGAAAACTACCTTGAGCATCTTGCCCGGGTCAAGATTCAGGGTCAATACCCCGTTAACCCAGGCATACGACAGCGATGTTCCGACAAAGTCCTTTTTTCTGTAATACTGCAGCACCTTGTTCTTGAAGTGCTCCATAGCCACATGGTCGAAAATTGAGCCTTCTCCAAACGGCAGGAAATCATTGATGACATCGCCGTGGGCCGGGATGACTATCTGCCTGATAAGTTCAGGGGCGCCCTCGTTTATTATTACTTCAACGGTCACCTCGTTTTTCCCGGCTGGTTTTAATTCGCTTAAGGCGTCGGCATTAAGAAAACCTCCCTTACGCATCGCTTCTATCAACTTTGCAGTCCCTTCCCGGATTTTCAGGCCGGTCAAGCGCTCCGCGGAGCTGAAAGACAGCTCTTTTCTTACAAATGAATTGGAAAAATACGAGTTCCCTTTAATTGTGATGGAAGATATCACCGGCTTCTCTTTGGCCCTCACCGCAATTGCCGTGCCGGCAGCATCGAGATTTTCGATGACTATATCATCAAAAATACCGGTCAGGAAAGCCCGTTTTACGCCGTCGCTCAGAGTCTCCCTGTCAAGAACACCACCTTTTTCAATATTCAGCAGATAGAGCAGCTCAGGCTCCGACATTGAAAAAAGACCGCTTACCTCTATTGAAGTGATCGGACGGGTCTTTATATCAGAAGTCTCATCGACTGCAAAAACGACAGCAGGCAGCTGACCGACGGCAATCACAATAAAAATCATCAGATAGCGCAATATTTTCTTCATTATGTTACTTGAACCCGAAACGGAATTTGATGTCTCCTCCCAGGCTTCCCAGTTCATCTCTCTCCCCTATAAGAGACATATGCTGACTTAAAAGGTATTCGAGTTTCCATACCTGTTCTTCGCCTGAGCCTGATGCGGCGCTATACGTTACATACAGCTTGTCTCCCAGGAGGCGTTTCGAAATTGTTACCCTTGGCGAGACAGTTCCCGTAGACTTCGAGATCGAGCTTGTCGTTGTCAGAGCGGACCTGGATGACACGGAAGGTTCTATCGAGAGACGGTCCAGACCTGTAATCGTCCTCAGACGCTCCTCGACAACATCCTGCATTTTCCCGGTAAGGAAAGATGTGGCTTCTCCTGCCCCGATTCCTCCCTCAAGCCCCCGCACGTTCTTTCCTAATTGGCCGACAGTCAGAAGACTGAATATATCGCCTTCAGCCAAAAAAGGATCTGAAGACAGCGCGAGATTGAACTGGTCGACATAGCCGTTCAGACTGAGTCTTATATTGTAGTTTCTCACCTTGGTTTCAGCAATAATGGTGAAATACGGAATTATTTGGTTAGGATTAGAGAAGTCGACCGTCGTCTGCAATATTTTAAACTCGTTATTTCTGAAATATACAAGGCCCTCCTTTGCTTCCACTTTTCCGAGCACTACAGGCGCAGCCACTGTCCCGGTCAGAAGGACATCCATTTTTGCAGAGGCCTTCGCTACGTTATTGTCTATCACCAGGTTGGAGCCCGCAATCCTGACATTCAAACCGGCGTTATCGAGCCTCGATGATTCGACCTTGGGTCTCTCTTTTTGGCGAAACCCCAGCAGCCAGCTTTTCCATTCTACTCTCTCCGTATATTTTGCTCTCTTTACATCGACGTCACCCAAGATGGTCTGAGCATCCAGCGTGCCGCGATAGTTTAAATCTGCGTCGAAACTGACCAGAAAGTCTTTCGACACCGAGGCCGTTACGTGCCTTAAATGAGAATTCAACATAAACCGTTTTATCTTGAACTTTTCTGTATAGGCCGTTCCCGTAGCCGTTATATCGCCGCCTGAAAGCTTTCCTGAGGCCCTGTCGAGTATGATCCGGTCTTCGTCGAAATAGAGATATGCGTTGACCGCCGACAGACGGTAGCGAATATTTTTGAAACCGATAGCTCCGTTTGAGACGTCCATGTCCCCATTTATTTTCGGTTTGTTCCAATCTCCTGTCAACGAACAGACAAAAGAGGCGTTCCCTTTAATTATGTCTATATTTCTGGAAAAAGCCTTGAGGGGCGAAAGGGAAGAAGACCCCTCAAACAGCAGATCATAACCTGTTCCGATTGTAGCGGTGCCTGTCATCCTGAACTCAGATGTTTCACTCTTCATCGAGAATGAGCCCACCGAAACCTTCTTGTCTTCCAGCGAAAGTCTTATACCGGAGCTATTGGCAAACCCGGTCCCGTAAAGATAAAGATGGGCTTCGTCGATCCTGGCATATGCATTAATATGGTCTTTATCGCCTTGTGCCGTAATATTGCCTTTGAGATTAACAAGCAAATCGTCAGGGACGTCTTTTAAAAAATTCGCCGCGATAAATTCCAGCCTTGCCGAATTAAAGTCGGCTGAAGCGCTCCACGGCAGTTTATCCGTGAGCTGGGCTTCTCCCCTGATCGCGAGTTTTTTATCCTGCAGGCGGGCCGTCATCGTAAAATGTTTCCCATCAAGGTCCGCTTTAATATCGCCTTTCCCAAGCGGGCGTCCTCTGTATGCTCCAGCATTGACGTCGGACCTGAGTGACAGTACCGGACTGTCGAATGTCCCATGCCCTTTTAAATCCACGTTCGAAATAGAAATCGTGTCAAAAAAGTTGCCTGCAAAAAGCTCCTTATATCGCGACTTCAGACTTTCTCTGTTTTTTTGAGGCATGATATCGGACACCCTGACCGTTTTGCCGGCAGCATCGATAGAAAATTTGTTATGAGGACCGAACGTTCCCGCCATATCGACAACGGATTCTCCGTTTCTCAGGCGCAACGCCTTGAAGTTCCACGAGCCGTTTTCATATACTATGCGTCCGTCAGCGGTATTTACGGGAAAGCGTTCCGCTATGGTCATGTTACTGCCGTGGACATCTCCGGCAAGTTTTATCGTGTCCATCCCGCCTGACAGACGAAAATCGGTGTTCAAAACGCCTTCAAGGGTCAACTTGTCGCCGACAAGTCCGGACACTTTCCGCATATCGGCATCCCGCACAGAGACAGAAAGGTTGAAATCCGGCTTTCTCAAATCGAACAACTTTGAGGCACGCGGGAAAAAAACGTCGCCTTCAGCCTTGATCTTCTCATTAGCGGATTCAGCGGAAAAATATTTCAGGGTCAACTGTTTCTTTCTGTAACTCGCCGTCCCTCTTACAGTATCAAAAATATAGTCGCCGTTATTTCTGACTGCATGCGCGGAAATACTTCTCGTCGCAACGGTTGTGCGTTGGGCATCGAAATGCGTGTCTATGACGGGATCACTCACGCTTCCTGAAAGAACGTAAGACCAGCGGGCAGGCCCGGAAACCGCCCCAAAATAAGGTGATGTCAAATCCCCTATGTCTTTTGTCTCTCCTTCACCCCGGAAACTCAAAGTGTTTTTATTCAGGTCCAACGCACCTGTGGCAGATAGCCTGGACTTGTCCGAGGAGAAAAGCATCTGCTCAAATGAAAGCACCCCCGCCTTCATCCTGTACATGCTCTTGACATCTTTAACCCGGCCCAGCACGTCGCGGCCCGCAACGGTCCTTCTGTACGAAAACTGGCCGACAGGATCAAAGTCATGTCCCGATGAAGCCAGTGTGCCGCTTACCTTACCTTCGGAGAGTATGCCGTGCAGACCGACCAACTTCAAAAGACCTTCGCTGGAGACATCGGCAGCCTTTACTTTTACCTCAAAATAATTTACAACAGGAAGCCTTATCATGCCTTCCGCAACCGCCGTGCCATGAAGAATGTTTCCGGTCCCATCCAGAAATCTCATTGCGCCGTCCCTATACACAATCCTGCAATTAAGCTTTTCGACAGGAACTCCGAAAAGGTCGCCGTTTTCGAGTACCGCCTTTCCTTCAGCGTAAGGCTTATTCAGAGGGCCTTTCAAAAAACCGTCGACGTTCAAGTGCCCTGCAATTTTCTCTTTTACCTGGAGCAATTCCATCAGTGTTTCGACAAACAGGTCGCCCCTGATCTTCACGTCGGCAAAGAGAGAACCAATCCCTGACTTCAAATCTTCAAACCCAAGGGACCCTGTAACCGTAAGTCGTCCCTCACCGCTGCGTTGCAACCCCAGGAGTTTTTTCAGTGTGTCCATATATAAGGTAGCTTCAGTCAAAAACTTGCCTGCAAATTTGCCGGCGTCGAGAAAGCCCGACGTGCGCAACTCGGAATTGTATGACATAAGCCTGAACTTCTTTAGATCAATCAGCTTGTCTTTTAACTGGAAGACTGCCTCAAGGGACGCTTGAGCGTCCTGAAAGCCCTTCTTATCGAAACTGACTTTCTTCGACGATAGAATGAATTTCGGGGTCTTGCCCAAAACAGCGTCGGCATTCAGCCCAATGGCCGACAGCTTATAATCGTCGTCGTGAAACATGATGGCAGCGTCTTGCAAACTGACCGATTTGACGACGACCTTTATCGGCATCTTCGTCTCCCGGGCGAGATATCTTTTTATGTTTGCGGCAATCTCATCGAGCTGTTGTCTGTCTGCGAGGACATCCGCTTCTTTAAGGACGAGCCTGTTGATATAGAGTTTTCTTTCGAGCAGGCCCGTAAGTCCGATATATCCCTTGACCCTGCGGATCTCAACAAACTTATCACCCTTATCGTCAAATGATTTTAATCCTTTGATCTCGGCAAACAGCGGGAAGAGATTAACGTATATCTGCTGTGCGATAAACTTTCTGCCGGTTGCGGCTTCCAATTCAGGCAGTATGATCCTTTTCAGGGCATTCGATATATTGGGTCCCCTCGAAACATATAAAAAAATGCCGAGCAAAAGCACTGCACCGGTTATATATATCAGCTTCCGTTTCATGTCTTCAAAATAACATAGGTAATAGGCTATAGGCCATACTTATAGGACATAAACAATAAATTACAGTGCGCTCTGCTCATAACCGATCGACTGTTACTTCTCTCTTTTCGATTTCGGAACCGTACAAAGCTCCTAAGATTTTCAAAATAAAAACATTCGCAAGTTTACTGCCGTCATGTTGCAGGTAGAACACATCCTGCGCCACTCCTTCTTCTGTATTTATTACCGCAGAGGCTATATCAATCCTGTTCAGATACAATTGTTCTGCAATATCGTATAACAGACCTATCCTGTCCGGCAAGAAAATCTCGAGGAGAGTATGGCTTGCAGAAGTCTCATTGTCGATTTCGATGAAGCTGTCCAGGGTCCTGCCTGCAGCAGCGGCTTTGATTGTGCCGAAATCCGGACGGATTTGGGCCCCCTCCACAATAGAACGGGAAAGTTCCTCCTTCAGCTCCTCCTCAAGCCCCTTCCACCAGATGGCGTTCCAGTTCGACAATAAAACCTTGTCGAGCGCCACTGCGTTCTTACTCGTATAAATTCTAGCCCTGAGAATATTAAGCCCCCTGCGACTCAGCACCCCGACAATTTTTGAGAAAAGTCCGGGCCTGTCCTTTGTTGCAACTGTTATCTCGGCAGTGCCGTCCGGACGCTCCAGCACGTTTGTCGCAAGCACTTCACTCCGGACCCTTTCCGACAGCATATAATCACTGCGTAATATGTCGCTCGTATTGGCAATAACGTACCGATCCGGCATGGATTCGATAAAGCCGCGCAGATTTGTGTCTGAAGTCCGGTATTCTTTTGCTTTGACTCCGCGAAGATGGTCTTTTGTCTTGACATAAAGGTCGTGAAAAAGATATGCCTTCCATTCCGTCCAGAAGTCAGGACTTACTGCGGTCATGTCGGCGTATGTCATCAAGTACAGCAAATCAAGGTTCTCTCCGTTCTCAACTATTTCCGCCAGCTGAGTTACTGTTTCAGGGGCTTCACTGTCTCTGTTCAGCGCGAGTTTCGAGAGTAAAATATGGTTCCTTACCAAAAACTCGATGCTGTTCCTGTCCTCATGCTCTATGTTGAAGCGCTCTATGACGGCTTTCAGCATTTTATACCCTGACTCCTCATGATTGCCGCCGATCCTTACATAGCCGCCTTTTCCTATGTCATGCAGCAATATGGCGAGGAATAGTATATGCTGCCTCGTACCTTTCAGGATATCGGATAGATACCCGAGCTTTGCATGCCTGGTGTTTTTCAGCGCTTCAAGGTTCCTTACGGCAAGAAGCGAATGTTCATCTACAGTATAGCGATGATATATCTCATATATGACCAGGTGCCTCAATCTTCCGAATTCAGGGATGAAACGGTCCAGAATGCCCATCTCATGCATCTCTCTCAGGGTTTCATAAACCCTGTTGCCCTTCAGGATATCAAGGAAACAGTTGACGGCCTTCCTGGACATTCGCGCCTTCCGGCTTATGAAAAGCGCCCTGCCTCTTATGTTTTCCCTTACCTGACTGCTGAATTTCCGGCCTGATACGGAGTAAACTCCAAAGGCCTCCATAATTTTCTCGTTGCTTCTGAAAATAGTCTTGTCCTTTACCGTTATTTCATTCTTTGCGAGATAAAAATCATCCGTAATTCGCTTTATGCTCAGATTAAGAGGAAAGTGTATATAACGGCGACCGCTGATGTTCATGATCCGGCCCAATACACCTCGTATAACTTCAGACTTTTTATAGTAAAGCCGCATCATTATTTCAGCAGCGACAAATCTCTTCGTATTTTTAAAACCGAGCAGCCGCGCAACAGCGTCCTGATATTCGAAAGAGAGTACCTCGTTCTTGCGTTGCGAGATTATATGCAGGCCCAGCCGCGCCCTTAAAAGAAAATCAAAGGCCTTTATCAGGTGCTGATAATCATTTGATGCCAGAAGCGATGCCAGTCCAGAGACATTATCTATTTTCAGGATGACCCTCGAAAGCCACGTAAGCGTGTGCATGTCCCTGAGTCCGCCTATCCCGTCTTTGACATTCGGCTCCAGAAGGTAGACAGAATCTTCGAATGTCTTATGCCGGGCCTGGACTTCGGAGAGCAGGCTTCCCACAAAAGTCTGCTTTTTCTTAAACAATATCTTCGGATAGATGTCCCTGATGAATTCGTTGTAAAGGGCCTTGTTTCCTGCCACGAATCTTGAATCGATAAATGAGGTGCGCGTTTTCGGGTCGTTGAGTGCATCAGTCACGCATTCATCAAGGGCCCTGAAACTATGGCTTATATTCAGCCCGAAATCCCACAACTTGTAAAAAACGGATTCGGCCGCTTCAGCGGTGTTGTCGTCCCGTCCTCTCGACAACAGCATTATATCAATGTCCGAGAACGGCACAATTTCAGAGCGCCCGTAGCCGCCAATGGCAACAAGCGCCAAATCATCAGGCGCACTCCTGAGCGTTGCCGCTCTGAAGGAGCCGGCAAGCACTTCATCAACCAGCGCCGTCAACTCAAAAACTATCGATTTACCGGAGGACCCTCTCGTTATGAGTTCAGATGCAGTCTGACACCACTGCAGGCATATATCGTCTTTCATTCAGGCTCCAAAAAGTACAGCCTATTTACCGCAAGAGTTAATTGTAACATAGAGGTCGTCATTATGAAAAAAAGTAACGGTCCTGCTGCCGAAATTGACAAAGTATCTCTTTTCTGCTTAAATAGGCGGCAACTGGGAGGACTGATCTATGAATCTTGTTGGCCGCATCAAGGATATCGTACTTAAACCTAAACTGGAGTGGCATATAATTGCGCGGGAACCTTCAACCATTGCCGAGTTATACAAAACCTACATAGTCATCCTGGCTGCGCTCGGGCCGGTGGCGTCAGTAATAGGGCTTTCCATTATCGGAGCAAACATGCCCGGGGTAGGTACAATCAAGATACCGATAACCACTGCGATCGCCTCCGCTATTCTGCAATACGGCCTGACCCTGGCGGCTGTATATGTCCTTGCTCTCATCATCAATGCATTGGCCCCCACTTTTTCCGGGGAAAAGAACATCAACCAGGCGTTCAAATTGGCCGCTTATTCATACACGCCCGGCTGGTTGGCCGGAATTTTCATGATGATCCCTGCCCTGGGCTTCCTGGGGATTTTTGGTCTGTATGGTTTATATATGCTTTATCTGGGCCTTCCAGTTCTCATGAAGTCGCCCGGTGAGAAGTCAGCCGGTTACACAGTTGCGATCATTATCGCAGCCATAGTCCTTTTTGCTGTTATCGCCATGATCTCACGCAGCATTTTTACCTTTCCAAGACCGGGGATGACAATGTCTGGAATGTGATGGGAAATTGCGGCATGTCCCTTGCGGATTAGCGCTGCTCGGTCTTGCCGCCCTTGCCCAGCATTATTACGAAATACCTGAGATAGGAGTTATCGTAGTCTTTGTCCCTCGCAATAATAGACAAAGCGTCAAAAGGCGAGTAGGCCGGCCTGTATGCGCATGTTGTAATAAGAGAATCAAAACAGTCGGCAATGGCAATAATACGGCCAAAGGGTTTAATGCTGTCGCCCTTCAGCCTGTTAGGATAACCTCTCCCTGATAATTTTTCATGGTGCTGCAATACCGCCTCGATAGACTCTTCAGGGATACTTGGATTCATACGCAGTATTTTTTCTCCCTCCGTCACATGGGCCTTGTATATGGCAAACTCCTGGGATGAAAGCCGACCCTGCTTCTCGATAATCTCGGGAGAAATCGCGCTCATACCGACGTCATGGAACATGGCCCCTATGCCGAGTTTATACAAAGCATCCTTTGTCATGCCGCTGGCCGAGCCCAGCGCAAGAGAAAGCACGGCCACGTTTATGGAATGCGTGTAAACATAAAATGCATTATTGCGTATGGAGAACATCGCCCTAAGGATACTGCTGTCATCCGATATCTTGCTGATAATGTTTTCAACATTCCCGGCTACTTCGATCACCTTGTCCTTGTTGTCGGGCTTCTCGAAGAGTTCTCTAAAGGCGATCTTACTGCTTTCTTTCAGCATTACCGATTGTTTAGCTGCACTTTCCGAAGCATTGGCACGCGACAGATATTTCCTGTAGCGAGGCATATCGACACGCCTGATTACAATATCCCTTTCACCTTCGAGCACAGCAGCATCAACTGTAGCCGGCTCCTCTTCAGAAGCCTTCATGAGGTGGAAATATTCGATGCCTTGCAGAAAGTAGAGATTGAAGTCTATCTTGGTGCCGGGTTCAAGGGTCGAGCTGTCGATTTGATAATATTTTTCTTTGAAAAAGGTCGCATTCCTGAATTCAAGGGGATCATCGCGGAATGACTTCCGCGTTGAACTCGTAGTATTCCTGTTCAGGTATGCATTAAGAGCATCGGCTTCATGTGAACGCACATATACTGTGTCGACCCCACGGCTGAGCAAAAACTGCATGGCTTCGGACTCGAAAACAATCCCCTTTGAGAATAGCTGCCGGTTAGTTCCATTCTCCTCAGAATAAATGTCAAATGGAAGGCGTGTACCCAGAGCCAGTCTCTTCGCATCTAGGGGAAGGTATTCATCTTGAATAACGCGTCTGGTGGTTCCCATTTTCCTCAGTCATAAGTCATAAACATATTGATTAAAATATACAATACAACCTTTAAACAATATAATATATTGACTGTTATTTTGCAACTTTGTCAGTAGTGGGTCAGTTTGTTTTTGCTCTGGAGCACCGGGGTTCTCAACAGTGGGCGAGTATCCTGCACCCCAAAAAGTCTTTGGCTTTTTGGGGACCCCGCGCGCCGAGCCCACAAATCGAGAAATGGCTTAAAACAACTATCTTCAGTACTTGCTGAGAAAAGAATCCGAATACTACTTGATCCGGAGCAAAAACAAACCGACCCACTACCATTTTGTCAGCAGGCCCCTGTTAGAAATATGATTTATTAATATTGAGATAAAAAATAATTATTGTTATAATGTCCCGATTATCTGGGAGGCTTCCAGAAAGTGCGCATACAAATAATAGTATTGCTTGACATCATTTCATTTTAAAGGAGGGTCTTTATGTCGTATGATGCAACGAAGTTAGCAGACTGGCAGATTTCGGAGGAAGCTGAAAAAAACATGCCCGCACCCGATGAGTGGCGCGAACGTCTAGGATTACAGAAAGACGAATTGCTGCCTATGGGCCGGCTGGCCAAAGTGGACTTTCTCAAGATCAGGGAGAATAAAGAGG
>JADFXI010000035.1 GCA_015233655.1 Nitrospirota bacterium
AGGCTTGGCATACGTGACAAATACGGGTACGCCCTTGCCGTTCAGGAACTCCAGGAACTCCACAAACTCCTGCGACCTCACTCTCTGTTTTGTAACTACTGTCTGAACAAGTATATTCAGCCCAGCATTCTTGGCGGCATCTATTGCCCTCAAACACCTTTCATGGGACCCCTCTTTGCGCCTGAAGCTGTCATGCTCGGACGCCGAAAGACTGTCCAGGCTCAGCTGAATCTTGTCAACGCCGAGGCTTTTTATATGCCTCGCCCTCTCATCATCCAGAAACCACCCGTTGGTATCTGAGGTTATATAAAACTTCTGAGGGTCTATGGCCTTCACTATTTCATCGAAGTCCGGGAATACGAGAGGCTCTCCGCCGGTAATCACTATATGGGCGAGTCCCATCTCATCGGCTTGCCTGGCCAACTCCCTTACATCAGGCACAGTAAAGCATCTCTCGTCTTTATTACGCCTCAATTTGGTGATGCAGCAATGCTCGCAGCGGAAATTGCAGGTGTAATCATATTGAAATTGAAGTATGGCAATGCTTTCTCCCCGCTTCACCTTATCTTCATATTTCATGATCTTCTCATAAACATACGGCTTCTCTTTTTTCAGAGCGTTCCTTTTTTCGGCTTCGCTTGATAATAATTGATCCTGTTGCGTTGACATACTATGTTATCTCCTTATTATCCCCTTGCTAAATGGGGACATTGAACATATCTATATATTTGCGCCAGAAAGGCGTTTCAGCAGCCGATTTTGCAGTGTCCATGTATTTCTGCGCCTTCGGCAGGTCGCCGAGCTTCTCATAACATTTTGCGGCATAGTAATATGCTAAAGCATGATCATTCTTGGCACGTATGGCGTTCTCAAACCCCTTAAGCGCCACGGCGTGATTCCCAAGGCGAACATCGCAGTTCTCAACAAAGTTCAACTCCAGATTCATGATATATGCCATTTCCTGGATATAATCGGCCGTAAAATCCTCTGTTTCCACATTCGCCTTTTTATAATCGAAGTCGATATAACTGCCCTTCAGATAATTCTTCTTGCGGCAAATCTCAAACATCTCGCTGCCTACAAGCGGTGTGGCGCAAAAGATCAAAAACCAGTTTGCATTAATGGTTTTTAAAAATGCCCGCGCATCATCTATGTCCTTTTTGGTTTCGCCCGGCAGTCCTATCAATATATTGACATTCGTATAAATTTCCAGGTCATAGCAATCGCTCGCAACACGTTTTACGATGGACAAGTTGAGCGGCTTGTGCATAATGTCCTTCAGCACCCGCTCGCTGCCAGACTCTACCGACAACATCAGTTGATTGACACCCGCACTTTTCAAGGCCTCGAGCATTTTCCTGTCAAGCGCATAGAGGGCCAGTCCATTCTGGAAGACCGCCGTTAACTGCAGTTCTTTTACAATCTCGACAACCTTAAAAGCCCTTTGCTTGTCGGCCACGAAGTGATCGTCCTGGAAGACAAGTGTTTTCGCTCCATACTGGTCACGCAGGCGGGTAAAATCCTCCCGGACGCGATCCACGCTATAATAACGCATCATCCTTCCATGTACGGTATGGGACGAGCAAAAACAGCAATGGTTGGTACACCCCCTTGAGGTCATCACATGGAAATTGTATGTTTTCTCACTGACCCCGGCATAGGCCGTCAATGCAGGGTTCAATCCATAATCATCCGTTACCAAAAGGCCATAATCATAGAAAGGTATTTCATCAAGATGTTCGATAAAATCGTGCTGAAACGGTTGACCGGCCTCAACTTTTTGTTGTGTGATCCAGGAAGAGTTCTCTTGAAGGTGCCTCGGCTTATCATCAGCCCGCACCAGCCCCAGAAGGGGCTTTTCCCCTTCGCCAAAACAAAGCGCGTCAAAGGCCGTGCTGTCCCTGAAAACCTCATTATACATGTTGTTCGGCACGCCGCCGCCGGCAATGATAACGGCATGAGGGAATATTTCCCTGCTGCACTGCGCTATGTCAATGAGATTACGGTATGATGGAGTAAAGAGCGCTGAAATACCTATTACCGTCGGGTCATATTCCTTCCACTGCACACCCGAGAGAACATCACGGAAAAAATCCGCAAAAGAACCGTAGTTAAAACTATCCAGTTTGTTAAGCACTACATTGAAATCCAGAAGCCTGCTTTCAACGGAGACATGTTTCTTTATGTATGCGCTCATTGCCAGTGCGCCCAACGGCATGTCCGTAAGCACACTACCAAAATTGCCGTATTTTTTCTTGACAATCCTTGTATTGTAGGAAGGGTTAACAAAGTCGTCGAATTTGAGGTGCGGCGGAACTATAAAAAGAATTCTGTCCATTACTGAAGCCCCCGTACAGTGATATTGTTAAACAACTTCCAACCCAAAATCTCTCAATATGGCAATACTTATATTTCTGTCAAATCTCTGCCGCATAATCCTTGCCACTTCATCGGAGTAACTGGCCGCCATAACAATAACGGCATCTACCGGGTCTGAATCAAGGGTGTCAGGAGAAACTATGGGGATATGAGAAGCCGGCGTATATTTGCCCTGTTTAAATGGTGCAGAGTCCACGACATACCTGATTTTGCCGGCCAGCTTAGTTAACGAAATAATAGCAAGCGCCTGATGCCCGGCACCCCATATTGCTACCTTCTTTTCCTTAAAACGCCCGATATATGCTTCAATCTCACTCTGAAGAATTGCCTGATAATCGTAAAAATTGGATACATCCGTTTTACGTCTTTTTTTTATAATAACAGAAATTATATAATCATGCCAAACCGCTTTACACTCTATCACTTCAAAACCGTTGAAGCTCAATGTAGTCTTCAGAGTTTCCCGGGTAAAGTAAAACAGATGGTCCGGTATGAACTCAGCGAAAAGTTTGTTCCGCACAATCATGTCGAAGTTCGGGACCTCGACGAGTCCTATCCCCTCATCCGACAAATTGTTGTATGTCCCGGTCAGGGTAGAATTCGGGTCGGGCAAATGTTCGAGAAAATTTAATATAAAAAAAGCATCAAAGGGAGCATGTGGGATCTCATAAGTACTGCTACCCACAAATCCTTCTGAAACCTTCAGCCCGCTATTGACACACTGCATTACCGAATCTTCCGAATATTCCAGCCCATAGGCCTCAGCGCCGGCCTGTTGCATAAGTGAGAGATATTCTCCACGTCCGCAGCCGACTTCAATGATTTTTTTCCCTTTGAGTGAATAATTCTGCACGAAGCTGTCGAATTGGTTTATTCGGAAATCCCTCATTTCCTCTGAAAAAGCTGAGGCACGAACCACCTCCCTGAAATAAGGGACCGGTTCGTTGTTTAGCTGTACAAGTCCGCATCCGGAACATTGACAGACTTCGAGGTCAACGCCTCTCTCGCTTTCGAGAGACTCAGCGTCCGGCAAGAATTGGGCTGCCTTCGGCATGTTCTCGTACCGCAACAAAGGCTTTTCAAAAAAAACATGGCCGCATACCCGGCACCTGTTGTTCATTCAGCTAATCTCCCTCAATATCGCGCGTGCCGGAGAGCCTTCGCAGCCCTCCAATCTAAGCGGCAAACATATAAGTTCATAAACGCCTGTCTTAATACCTGACAAATTTAAACCCTCAAGAATTACGATATTTTTCTTTAACAAGAGTTTATGCACAGGCGCACCGTCGGACCCGTAAGACTCGATTGAGAGGTAATCTATCCCTACAAGAACAACCTTCATTTCGACAAGATATTGTGCCGCATCTATCCCAAGCGACACATAATCAGTATCGAAAGAACCGATATTATCAGCCCACTTCTTTGAATTTCTTGTCTTTATAAGAATCCTTGAATGACCGTCGAGATTAAATTTCAGGAGATCCTTTTTTTCTATCAGCAAATCGGAATCCGGATCAATGACAAGACATGGCCCGATTAGAGCTTCAACAGGAATGGAATCCACTGTTGCTCCATCCTTGATGAAATGGCTCGGTGCATCGAGATGCGTCCCTGCATGGGCACCCATCTCGATTTTCGACAAATTGCATTTATCTCCGTTTGCGATCGACTTTGTTGTCGTTATCCGGACCGGCGCATCTCCCGGCCAGGTCGGCAGACAATCTGAAAGCCGCAAAGAGATATCGTGCGATTTCAAGCTATTCTTCCAAAGGCTCAATAATCATGTTCGCCTTGAATTCTTCGCGGTCAAGAAACGGCCACAAATCCTCCAGCGGTTTTGACACCATCGAGCCGTCCGGCCTCGCCATTGATGAAAGCTTTGGGGCCATTTGCAGGTCAGGGTCGATCATAACATCGCATACAACGGGGCCTTCCATATTAAGGACATCCGACACTTCATGACGCAAATTCTTCTGGTCTGATATGCGAACTGTTTTCAGTCCGTACGCAGCCGCGATCTTGCAAGTATCAGGCAATGTCAGTCCGCTTGACGGGTCGCAACATACAAGACGGCCATCAAAGAAACGGTTATGCGTACCGCGTATGGCAGCATATCCATTATTGTTCAGCACGAACAGTTTCAACGGAATATTCAACCTGTGCAGGGTTTCGAGTTCCTGGATGTTATGCTGCAAACCTCCGTCTCCAATGATGCAGACAGTCCGCTTGCTCCCGCTCGACAGGCAGACCCCCATGCTCTGCGGAAGTCCGTACCCCATAGACCCCAACCCCGGCGAGTTAATAATGCGCTGACCCTTTTTGACCCTGAAGGCCTGGGGAGTGATCTCAGCGCAACTACCCGAACTGCCGGGAACTATGAGATCGTCCGCGGTCAAAATATCAGAAAGAACGTCGATGAGGGCATAAGTATTGACATATTTCGACTCACCCAAATATTCGGGGAGTATGACGGGATATTTTGACTTCCAGATCTTGCATCTCGATACCCAGGCCGATATGTCCCTGAGTTTGACCCCATTTAATTTAACAGCAAACTCTTTGAGAAATTCACCCGCATCGCTTACGATGGGGACATCAATTTTAGTATCGATCTTCTTAATTTCATATTCATCAATATCGACTACAACCTTGACTGCAGCGCGCGCAAAATTGGAATAGCTATGCCCGACTTGCGGGAGATCGAGGCGGGCCCCCAGCACGAGAATAAAATCAGCGTTCTGCTGGACGAAATTAGCGCCTCTTGAAGTAATAGAACCCGGCCTGCCAAAAAAGACCTCACTATCCTCAGGCAATGAGTCAGCCATTCGCCAGGTGATGAGGACAGGTATCTTCAGCGCTTCAGCCACTCTCGCAAACTCGGCTGTTGCCTTCGCAAGACGTATGCCTCTGCCGGCAAGAATAACCGGACGTTCAGCATTTTTTAACAAAGCAATGACCTTATCAACCAAAGCAGGCAATCCAGGGGTTGCCACATCCTGCATTTCATCTGAAGCATTGAACGGACGCAGCTTTGTTTCATCAATTACAGCCCCCTGAACATCCAAAGGTATATCGAGCCAAACAGGACCCGGGCGTCCGTGGCAGGCGACATAAAAAGCCTTTTCGAGGTGATAGCGGATATTCTCAGGCTCTAGGACAGTAACCGCATATTTTGTCACAGGCTTGACCAGAGAGACGATATCCACTTCCTGAATGCCCATCTGGCGAACACCTTTTCCGACCAGCAGGTCTTTTCGCTTGGCCTGACCGGACAAGATCATAACCGGTGTGGAATCGATCCAGGCCCCGGCAACGGCTGTTATTGCATTTGTACTGCCGGGCCCGGTAGTGACAAGCGCAACACCGATATTACCGTTATATTGAGAATAACCGTCTGCTGCAATTACAGCCGCCTGTTCATGCAGGCAGCCCACGAACTGAAGCTTATTATTTCTGCCTACTGAATCTACGAGATGCATGCAGCCGCCGCCAGGCAGCATAAAAATATGTTTTACGCCGATATCAGAAACAAATTTTATGACATAATCCGATAGCTTAATCACTTACTTCCCCCCGCAACCTAAATATTTTCCAGCTCTCTTAGAGCCTCGACTATTGACGTTTCCCTCTTGTTCCAGGGCCTTGGTATCATGATACCTTTTACACCGGCACTCTCCGCTGCCTGTATATTTGCAATACTATCGTCTACCAGCACATCTACTTTTTTAATCCATTTCAAAAAATCACCCTTGTCGCTATCGTATTGCGGTATAGTTTCGCCGTCTCTCTTGGAAGGCACAAAATGGAACGTTCTTATCCATTGTCCAAAGTGTTTAAGGACCCATTGGGCTGAAGCCGGCGCAGCAATAAGCGGCACAGCAGTCAGGGCAACATGGCGAAAGGTGCTTCCGTTTTTTACGAACCAGCTCATCACTTCTTTTACAGGAGACATTTGTTGATACATGGAAGACAATCTGAACTCATCGAGAGACCTCAGATAACTCTCAAGCGAACTATTTAAAAGTCCAGCCGGAGGATTTTCAGTTATATCTTTATAATGCACAGCACATTCCGGATGCTCCGTGAGCCACTTTTGCTCAAACCACGATTGCATAAGGTCATTCAGGACATCATCCACGTCCCACGCAATTGTCTTAAGCGCAAATGGCATAGGGCAATGCTAAGAAATCGGCTTTAAAAGCCAGTCAGCCCAGAATGTCAAAGCCGTCTTCCTGTTGGTGTTATTTATGACTTCCTTGTCGTCGTAGAAAGAATCATCCTTATAGTGCGTCGTCGATATTTCCTCGAAGATGGCCCCTTTCTTAGAGCTGAAGCTGTGCTTTTTGCCTCTTTCAACTATTATCATGTCCCCGGCCTTGCATTCTTTGTCAACCCCGTCAAGATGTACGCCCATATCGCCGAACAAAACATGGAATGTCTCTTCCTTCTTGCTGTGGTAATGGATGGGATGGTTCTGTCCCGGCAGCAATATTATCAGCTTCTTGCAGTATTCCCTGTTTATGCAGTTAATGATAGTTGCGCCCCACTCGTAAAATTTGTCAATTCCATAATGGTGTGATATCTCCATCTCCATTCTGTTGGGCAAAGCCACCCTGCTTTCGACCAAGATAGTTTTTACCTGATTTATTATTTTCAGGACCTTGTCTCTCAAGTTCGATGTCGTCACATCCGTCAGCAAAACAGGCCCATTCTTTTCAATGTCCCTGTCGGCGATATACTCCATATATTTTGACATTTCATTAGCTACAATCTGCTTTTCAACATTGGGGATCGCACAAAACGTATTGGCTGCACTGATCTTCTCGCCCTTCTTTATCGGGCCCTTGGCGAAAATTCCGCGTTGCAGTCCTCTGAGGTCCGATCTTTCCTTGTCCGTTCCGTCGTATCTCTTACCGGAAATTCCACACATTTCAAAAGCGCCGGCCGCAGACTTCAGCCAGGCGGAAACATGTTCCGGCGAAGACGAATAGGCATTCAGGTCATACTTTTCGGTTTTTACGCCGACATGCCTCTCAAACACAGTTGCGCCCTTGCCCACGGCTATTCCAACAGCATCGGTGTTGTCTGGCGATTCATGGGTCGAATACCCGATAGAAATCTCAGGGTATCTCGTTCTCAGCAAATCAATCTGATTCAACTGCAGGTTTTCTCTCTTTGTAGGATATTCCCCAACGCAATGCATCAGGCATATGACCTTGTCCCTGTGCTCAAAAAACGATACCACCTTGTCGATGTCCTCAAGTGAAGCTCCGGCCGTAGAGGCGATAATAGGTTTGTCCGTTTGAGCTATCCTTTCGAGTAAGGGCCAGTCTGTAAAAGAGCAACTCGCTATTTTTACTATGTCGTAGTCATGTTTTTCGATCAAGGCAACCGAGTTTTCATCAAAAGGAGTGCAAATAGCCGAAAAACCCAATTTTTTTGCTTCATCCTTCAGAAGCTTTTTCTGCTCTTCGGTTATATTGGTCTCCATGAACCGCTTTACATATTTAATATCAGTCCTGCTCTTGAAATCGGGATGGATAAACGTGTCGAGGTCCCTGTACTGGAATTTAAACGCAAACTTAAAATCAAAACCCTTACAGGCCTCTTGAAACATCCTTATTATTTTTATGCCATGCTCTACCTCACCCATATGGTTGTTAGCCATTTCAAAGATAAATAACTTATTGAATATGTTCTTGCCGTTGGACACTCAAATCCTCCTCACTATTTTAGTCGTACACTATTTTAGCTGATTGTGATTTACCAAATCCATGTTGAATTTCGGACCAAAAGCCCCAGGGTGAATTGCCGCCCTATTTTACCCTTGAAATCTCTTGCAGCAGTTGCCGGGCTTTTTGGTAATCAGGCTTTATCTTTAAGCTCGTTGTCAACTCCTTGCGCGCGTTTTCAACCTGTCCCATGTTCTTATAAATAACTCCAAGATTATAATGGGCCTGCGCGAAATCAGGTTTCAGGCGTATAACCGTCTGGAATGCGTTCTTAGCCTTGTCAGGCATGTCGAGCATAAAATAAAGGCCACCAAGATTATTGTAAACCTCAACGTAATCAGGCCGAAGTTTAATGACCATAAGATACTGCTCTATTGCCTTTTCAGGCATATTGTGAGATCGACAGAAGTTGCCGAAATTAAAGCGCATGTCGGCGTTATCAGGGCTCATCTTAACGGCTGTCAAATACTGCTCTTCCGCTTTCTCGGGCATATTAAGTGAGTCATATACATTGCCGAGGTTATTATGCGCCTCAGCGTAATCAGATTTAAGTTTAATAGCTGTCAGGTATTGCTCCATCGCCTTTTCAGGCATGCTGCGAGATTCATATAAAGTGCCGAGGATATTATGCACAGTTGCTCTCGCAGGATATTTTTTTGCGGTCTCTTCCCACATTATCATACGGTCTCCATACGCCCCATTCCGCAGATACGTGGCAACAGACAGTGCACCTGCGACCAGAATAAGCGTCAACAGAACGATCTTTCCTGAATGCAATGCCCGGACCTTTTCTTTGAGCAAAAAAATCCCTGTAACAACGCCAATGCTGACTCCTACCGAGGGCAGATAGACACGGTATTCATTAATGACCTCGAACAATGTTATGACGCTCGATTCCACAGACAGAGTAATGAAGAACCAGAGTATACCAAAACCGATAAGGCCGACCGTCATAGAGCTTCCGGAGTCGAGCGCTGTGCGGCGTGATCGCCACAACAGATAAATCCCGGCCCCCAATAAAGACGACAAAAATATGAACGATACCAATACTTGCGGTTCAAGAAACGACTTAAATACAGGATATTCGTAATCGATATAGGGCTTTAAAGGAAACAGCAGCATTTTAAGGTAGGTGACAATAACGCTGAACTCTGTAATAAGATACTGCCACCGCGAGACCGCACTGATATCATCACGCGGCGTAAGGTAGAGATGCTGCGCGCCTGACAGACTAACCATAGTCAGAGGGATAACGCTGAGAGTGAGAAGCAGTGGCGCGAGATAAAAAAAACGGGTAGCGGGTGATTGATTATGGGTCACTGGCGGTGGGAAGAAGTAATATTCAGACAAGACGATCACTAACGGCAATGTAAAGCCAATCTCCTTAGTCTTCATGGCAAGAATTGCTGAGACAAAGGAAACAGCATAATAAGAATATGCCTGCCATTTACGGCTTGTCCGGCTGTCGTCTGCCTGCCCTGTGCTGCCTGATTTTGCGAGTCTGAATTTTATATATGCAGTTAATGAAAGAAGATAAAAAAAAGTTGTGAGAGGAACAAATCTCTGGAATACATTGGTCACAGCCGCAGTCTGCAAAGGGTGGACCGAAAACAGGAGAGCGGAAAAGAAAGCGATGTTCCGTCCCGGGCCTTTCATTAAGGGTGTTTTGTACAGCAAAAGGACAAACAGATAAACCAGTGTGGCGTTAGCAAGATGGATGGCAATATTGACAATGTGGTATCCCGTAACAGTTAAACCGTTTGCCTTGTAATTGAGCGCAAAGGTCAAATACCCTATATAGCGGTAAATCACCGTGCTGTAATTAATAAGTTCTTTTGCGTCAGACGGGCTTGCGAAATAATGGAGGTCTCTGACTATGGGATTATGAACAATATAAGTTTCTTCGTCCCATCCAAACGGAACACTAAGAGTGTTGCCATAAACAACAAGGATAAGAACAACCAGACAGGCAATATGAACAAAACTGTTATTGATCCGATAATTATCGAATTGGTACTTCATAGACCTGCGTAATGTTTTATCTTTTCTATGATATATTCAATCGCCCCCTCGGCCATTCCGGGATAGACCCCGACCCAGAATGTGTCGCGCATAATACGATCAGTGACGTGCAAAACAGATGCGACCCTGTACCCCTCGCCCTTTTCACGCAGCTCGTCGAAGCAGGGATGCTTCAGGAGATTTCCCGCAAAAAGCATTCTTGTCTGTATTCCATTAGATTCAAGATAATTCACAATCTCATCCCGCGCAAAGCCCGCGTTTTCTCGTACCGTAAGCAGAAAACCGAACCAGCTCGGGTCCGAATTCTCTGTCGGCCCAGGCAGTATAAACTTATCTGACAAATCAGAGAGTGCGTCCCGTAAAAGTTTCCAGTTTTTCTTCCTCGCCTCAATAAAAGAAGGTAATTTCTCTAATTGAGCACATCCTATGGCTGCCTGCATGTCGGTAACTTTTAAGTTATAACCGAAATGGGAATAGATATATTTGTGATCATATCCGAAAGGCAGTTCACCGAGCTGCCATTTAAAGCGCTTTTTGCAGGTATCATCTTTGCCTGACGGGCACCAGCAGTCCCGGCCCCAGTCGCGGAAGGACTCAATCAGGCGCTTGAGCTGCACATCATCAGTATAGACAGCGCCTCCCTCGCCCATTGTCATATGATGTGGAGGATAGAAGCTCGAAGTCCCTATGTGACCGAATGTGCCTGTGTATTGACCATCATACCTTGATCCGAGAGCGTCGCAATTATCTTCGATTAACCACAGTCCGTGTTTATCACAAAAATCCTTAACTGTTTTTATATCAAATGGATTGCCGAGGGTGTGGGCCAGCATTACCGCCTTAGTCTTTTGTGACAACGCTATTTCAAGCTGCGAACAATCTATATTGTATGCCGGCAGCGTAACATCAACAAATACCGGTACAGCACCATACTGAACAATCGGGGTGACTGTAGTCGGGAAACCGGCTGCCACTGTTATGACTTCATCACCCCTCTTAATTCTTCTTTCACCAAGCTTGGGAGATGTCAACGCCATAAACGCGAGCAGATTCGCTGAAGACCCTGAGTTGACAAGAGAGCAATGCTTCACACCAAGGAAGACGGCAAATTCTTTCTCAAACCTTTCCGCATATTTGCCCGTTGTAAGCCAGAAATCAAGGGCACTGTCTACGAGATTTACCATCTCTTTTTCATCGAATACACGGCCTGCGTAGTTTACGCGGCTTTCCCCTTTGACGAACTCTTCATTAGGAGCTTTTTTATGCGCGAGCCGATAATACGCTTTTATCTTTTCAAAAATTTCCTGCTTTAGTTGTTCTTTTTTTTGCATAGACATGTTTCTGACTAATGCCCGGAAATGTCGGCGGCCTGCTTTGTCCACAACAGGTTCTTTTCAGCAGCGTCATCTATATACTCGCTTAGATCATCGGGGCTGATTATACTGCCGCTTTCATAAAACTTCTTATACCACCTGGCAGTTACAAAAACGGTCTTATCGATATCCCACACAGGTTTCCAGTTGAGTCTTGAACGGGCTTTCGAGCAGTCGAGTTTAAGCAGACCAGCTTCGTGCGGGTTGGAGGATTGCGGACTTGGTGAGGCGGGGGGCAAGAAAGAATACTCAATCTTATTCCAGCATTCCTTGGCCTTTCTTACGACAGTCTCGACATCGATATTGCTTTCATCATTCGGCCCGAAATTCCACCCATCGGCAAATTCCGGGTCCCCCTCCAAAAGCTTTTGACCAAGCGCCAGATAACCTGACAAAGGCTCAAGCACATGCTGCCAGGGGCGCGTAGACCTTGGGTTTCTGATGACAACCTTCTCATTTCGACTGACAGCCCTCATAATGTCGGGTATCAATCTGTCCTCTGCCCAATCCCCGCCGCCGATCACATTCCCTGCCCTTGCGCTGGACAGAAGGGCCGAGGGGTTGAAAGCGTTGCGAGCGGAAGGAGTGAAGAAGGAACGCCTGTAACAGTTGGCTACCAGCTCCGCGCAACTCTTTGATGCGCTGTAGGGGTCATGGCCGCCCATCCTGTCGTTTTCACGATAGCCCCAAACCCATTCCTTATTTTCATAACACTTATCGCTTGTAATGTTGACTACTGCCCTTAGACATTCAATCTGCCTGCAGGCCTCAAAGACATTTATTGTACCGATGACATTAGTCTCAAATGTCTCGACCGGATTTTTATACGAGTATCTGACGAGAGGTTGTGCAGCAAGATGAAAGACAATCTCCGGCTTGTTGGCGAGAAAGAATTCCTGCAGTTTTTTTGAATCCCTGATATCGCCGATTAAAGAAACAATATCGGGCTTAAGAAGATCGTAATGATTAGGAGTGGACGGCGGATTAAGTGCATAGCCGATGACGTTTGCACCGAGCTTTCTAAGCCACAGGGCGAGCCATGAGCCCTTAAAGCCTGTATGACCTGTGATCAGGACGGTCCTGTTATTGTAAACATCCCCGAACAGTCTCACCTTCTCACGCTCCCGCGTTCGGTCCTAATCTCTCCATTTCTTCCACGGAGCGTTTCCTGAACTCCAGAGATTCTCCAACTCTGTCTTATCACGGAGGGTATCCATGCATTTCCAGAACCCCTCGTGTTTGTATGCCTGAAGCTGACTGCGGCCGGCCAAACTTTCGAGCGGTTCCCTTTCCCAGATGATTTCATCTCCTGATATACAATCGAAGATCGCAGGCTCCAAAACAAAAAAACCTCCGTTTACCCATGCGCCATCGCCTTTTGGCTTTTCCTGAAAATGCATCACTCTATTATTTTCATCCAGTTCCAATGCGCCGTATCTGCCCGTAGGCTGCACTGAGGTAATTGTAGCTGCCTTGCCGTGAGATTTATGAAACTCTAGAAGTTTAGTTATATTTACATCAGCAACTCCGTCTCCGTATGTCAGCATAAAGGTCTCACTGCCCGTATAGTCCCTTATTCTCTTTATTCTGCCCCCCGTATTTGTGATCAACCCCGTCTCTATAAGTGTGATCCTCCATGGCTCTGCCTTGCAATTATGGACCTCCATCTTATTGCTGCTTAAATCCAGGGTAACATCGGACTGATGAAGAAAATAGTTGGCAAAATACTCTTTTATGACATAACCTTTATAGCCGAGGCAGATAATGAAATCATTGAAACCAAAGTTGGAATAAATCTTCATAATATGCCACAGAATAGGCTTACCGCCTATCTCGACCATAGGCTTGGGCTTTAAGTCAGTCTCTTCGCTGAGGCGTGTGCCGAGCCCTCCTGCAAGGATAACCACCTTCATCTTTTCTATTTTCCCGCCTTCGGTTTCCCGGCCTGCTGAGTTTTTTTCATCTCAACCTCTCTTGCCAAAAGAAGATTCTGCATTGCAGCCAGATCAGCGTCTCGATTTCTGTAGATGGTCCTCACGTTCTTCTGATATATATTCAGAATCTCGCGGCCATACTCCGGACCGAGATGCACATAGAAATTAAACAAGGTCTTCAGTATTGAAGGATTGTCTACATTTACAAATCTCCCGGCACTTACATCCACTGCAAGCGACTCCTTTGAAAGCTGTGGGACGACGGATTTGTGCACTATTACAAGGCCATTCTTTTCTAAAAACGCGATCCTCCAATCTGCTTTAAGCAGCCACTGGATCATATCGGTATTATAGTATGCTACAAGCGCTGTATTGAAGGGGAACCTCTTCCTATAGTCATCCAGCCCTTTAGGACTGCTGAATTCCTCAGCTGTAGGGAGAAAGTTAGTCATGTAACCGCCATACCTCGGGTCCATGAAAACCTTATATCCGGGATAAAGGGCCCATAGCATATAGCCTCCGCTCAGATAGTCATTCCAGATATTGCCGGGCGGGTGCGCCTTCTTTATATACTCAACCTCTTTTACAGGATAGCTCTCCTCCCAGTTCGTTCCAAACCATGCGATAGAGTCGTAATCCACAAGCGCAAAATCAACAATCCTCACAGAGAGCATAAATATCACCGCGAGGGAAATGAAGTTGATCACTCCTTTTATTTTTATGACATCATATCTCTTGTAGACGTAAAAGAAGGCGAAAAACCAGACGAGCGGAAAATATTGGGATGCGCGAACCAGAGACATGC
This sequence comes from Nitrospirota bacterium, assembly GCA_015233655.1. Lineage (GTDB taxonomy): Bacteria > Nitrospirota > Thermodesulfovibrionia > Thermodesulfovibrionales > Dissulfurispiraceae > JADFXI01. The sequence continues at coordinate 14,246 of JADFXI010000035.1, forward strand.
CGAACATATAAAAAAAGGCGACAAGGAAGACGGACGGCAGATCAAAAAACCCTTTCTTCTTCAAAAGATAAACGCATATCGAAACAAACGAGAGCAGCATAACGAGCATGCCGTATCCCGCAAATTTGAATCTAAGGCCGACAGGCTTGAACAAAATGGTGTCCCACATGCTCCTGTACTCAAGAATGGTTTCCTTTGTCGCTTTCATCTCGGGTGAGAACAGGTCCCTGATTATTCCTATAAAATACCCGTAGCCCTCGGGATTGATTCCGAGCACTGCGTAACTCAGCAGAACGCTGACTGCCAAATGCATCAGCTGCTTCCACTTGAGCCTGGCCTGTCTGAAGAATATAGCGTTCGCCGTCTCGCCGGCAAGTGCGGCACTTACAAAAAAGAGGCCTATGATAAAGCCGCCATGCGTGTTTACCCAAATGAGGAAGAGAATAGGATAGACATAAAACAGCTTCCAATTCTCGTTTTCTTTTGCCAGGTAATAGATCATGCATGCGATAACAAAGAACAGTCCGCTGAACATATCAGGTTTGATATAAAGGTATTTAAGGTTAATAACCAGCAAGACGCCCATAATGGCCAAAAGGCTGGTAATATCGAACCGGTATCCTGTCCTTTTCAGGAACAGGAGGAAGCAGTATATAATGGCACCGATGACAGCATACAAAAGCAGATAAAGCCCGTAATGCGACATCATGGCATAAACGATATAGATGATGGAACTGCCTATCCAGGTCACATACTTGAACTTTGGGTTGAACACGGTCCAGCTGAACTGGCCATGATCAAGTTGCCATGTATGGTGTTGAACAAAGTAGGCCCCGTATCTGATATGGAACCATATATCTTCGTCACCACCGACGGACGGGTAGTAAAAGAAAAAGGCGACAAACACCGTTAAGATCGTAAGCCCGATAATGAACCAGTTGCTGGTTATGTTCGTTGCAACAGTCTTGAACCATTCCACAAGCGAAGGATACTCATGGACAACGACTTCAGCGGCTGCCTCAGAAGCATCATCACCCTGCATCCTGACAGGCTGTTTTTCCTTTATTTTATCCCGAGACTTTGACATAGCTTTATAGGATATAACAGAGGATAACTAAAAAGCAAGCAGATTGCGGCCATTATTTCTTGGTGCAAACTTCATTTCTGATTGTCTCTGCGGTAGTGCCCTTTTTTATTGTGATTTCAGTTACAAAATTGACTTCCCCCGCCTTTGTCTTCTCCGGAGGCACCATTAGCTTATTGCTCACACAATCTATCTCTGCAAGGTATTCTTTTGTTTCACGTTTTATCAGGGCATTCAGAACAGGTTCGGACGGGCCCCCGATTTTCTCACCCGCTTTCGCCTCTGCTTCCCTGACAGCTGCATTAAAGTTTTCTCTAAACCGTTCCGTCCCCTCGGGTGAAAGCTCTCTCTTAAGCATCAGCCTGACAAATGTGTCAGTTACATAGTTCACGCTTGCCGGAGCATAATACACAAGAGCATTATTGTCCTCAGTCTTTCCAACAAACTTCCATTTGTTTTCCTCGCATCGCGCCGCATCTGTCAGCGAAAAAATCATTGCAGAAATCACGAAAATAAATATTGACGTTTTACCAAATCCCACTGCTCTTCCTCCTTAACAGGTGTAAAAAAAGAGGCGGACAAATTGTCCGCCTCTCTTCTGAAAAAAATCAGACTTCTTTTAGTATACGTAAGGAACTGTTGTGTTCGTCTGCGGCACTACAACAGGTACCGCTCTCTTCGAGCCGGCAGGGTCTGCCTGTATGCAATTGACAGTTACGGATGAAGGATTTGCGCCAACATTGAACAGCGCAGTGTACCTGTCATTTGATGCAACACCTGTGAGCGTCGTAGCTGTGCCTGCGGTCTCCGTGCTTGAAGCATAAGTGTAAGGAGTTGCAGTCTGGCTAAGGTCTACGCGCATCGTTCCCTTACCTGCTACTGAGCCGAGTGAAATACTCTGCAGAGCTGTAAGCGTTGCGCCGCTTTCAGTCGTCAGAACGCTCAGGGTTACAGGAGCAGATGTCGAACTCTGGTTGCTTACGAAGCAGATTGTGTTATATGTGGATGATCCGCTTACATATGTAACGATTCCCTGATAGCCATTCGGCAGCCAGGTGAACAGAGTTGCAGCAGTGGTAGTTGCCTGCTGCTGAGCACCGCTACCGGTAACCACAACAGTACCTTGCTCGGTGATTGTCCTCGACTGAATTACTTGGTTGCCTGCTACAGAAACGCAAATCGTTACAGGCTGTGAGGTCGCGTTAGCGCCCGAGAAATTATTAGCGCCCGATGTAGGCACGGCAATGTTTACGGTGCCGGTAAGAGCAGCGCCGTTTGCTATTGCATAGGTGTTAGCGCTTGAACATCCAATGTCGTTGCCAACGAGGAAGACGCTGCTTACAGCCTGCCATGCAGCGGTATCCTGAAGACTGATCAAGCCGGAAACAGCCAAGCCATTGCCTACTCCGTCAAGGCCTCCTGTAAAATCAGCCGCAACAAAGTTAACTGTGCCCTTGGCGGCAAGCGTTGTATTACCAGCGAATGTTGTGCCGTTACCAGGAGCGTTAACAAAGTCAATGGAGGAATTGTTGGCAGTGAGTATCGTTGTGCTATACTGCTTTGCAATATTCGCAAAGTTCGCAGTAGCATTTGCGGTATCAATGGAAACGCCACTGAAGCCGGCTGCATATGCAGTCCATGTCATTGTTGCAATTTTGGCAGATGTCGTAGGAAGCAAGGTTACCTGAAGTGCTCCGTTACTGCTTATGCAATTAGGAGCTGTCGTATTCGGGCCGCCGGCAACGTTCGTAAGGAACATTGTTGTTCCTGAAGGCACTGTGTTGCCTATAAGGAAGTTCATTACTGTCTGGTTTACGGTTGTGGTTAAGCTGTACAACGGGGTTCCGTTTACCGCAGCGTCATTATTAGCTGCGCAAAGGACTACTGTTGTCACAGGCATACCCGCATTTCCGAAGGTAACGGTCAACAGCGAGCCACTGTTTATTGTCTGACTTGGGAAAATTGAGAAAGCTGCATTATTGGCTCCGAGTCCTGTTCCACCGGATGTCCCAATGCCGCCAAGCGTAATGGTTCTGGCGACTCCCATTGCCTCCAAGGGCGCCTTTACAAAAGTCGTCGCGCCTGTGCTGGTACGGAATGCGGTAGTTCCCGCCATTACTCCGCTCGTCATCAAGCCGACGACAAGCATTGCTAAAACTAAAACTTTAAGAAACTTAATCATCTTCAATCCTCCTTTTTTAATAAATTAATCATAATAACGGCTATTTGTTCGAGCTTACTACTGCACTACCTACTCAAGGATCGTCTCTTCCCATCACCTCCTTGATTACCGAATTTTTTATGCCCTAATCCTAAGTCAAAACCTGAGTTCAGCTTCAATATAATATTTGCCACCTTTGCCTCGGGTTTATAAGATGCTCTAATAATAATTAAATTGGATTCCGTTGTCAAGTGCTATATACCTTTCATCATATCCGTCATATCTGCCGGTCAAGCTTTTATAATGTACCGCCATAAACACAGAGTGTTCTATTTATACCACATCCTTTTAAAAAGAACAAGCCTTTTTTCAACACGTTGAAAAAAATATCACTTATTTTCTTTATTACTTGCAATTTCTATACCTCACCACCTTGTTGCATAGCTACTTCAGCCATTTAAGCTCTTTCCTGAATTCTTCGGTTATTTTGGCAGCGTCATCGACATTTGTCAGAATATGAGGCGTCAGCATAATAATTAATTCTGTTTTTGACTTGCTCTTTGACCTGGTCTTAAAAAGGTTTCCTATCAGCGGAATATCACCCAAAAGCGGCACTTTGGTTTCTGTGTCGCTTATGTTGTCTGACATCATGCCCCCCAATAAAATAGTTTGGGATGACGCGGCAACAATAGAAGTATTCAGCGTTCTAGTTAATATCAGAGGACTGTCGATATTGGATGTATTATTTGTCTGGGCCTCGCTGTCGTCAAGAGAAATGGAAAGGGTAAGCAACCCTTCCGTGTTTATTGTCGGCGTCACGGTAAGCGTTATTCCGGTGGTCCTGTATGAAACAGCCTGCGTATTGACCGTTACCTCGGTCGAGGCAGAGGTTGACGTCGTTGAACCTGATAAGAGAGGTACGTCAGAGCCGACGTTTATAGTCGCCGATGCGTTATCAAGGACCATGATTCTCGGAGTTGACAGAACATTTATCCTGTTCTGCTGGGCAAAGGCATTAATGGCGGCCTGAAATTTCTGCGAGTCGGACAAAAACTTATATGCGAGGCCTGAGGATGTGCTCAGACCGAGCTGGCCGAGTGTCTGAAGCGTATAAGTGCCGTTTTGCATCTTGTTCTTTATGTACCATTCGAGCCCATATTGCAGATCATCCTTCAATGTCAATTCAGCTATCGTAGCTTCTATCAGCACTTGCTTCGGCGGTTTGTCCAGTTCCTCAAAAATTGATAAAAGAGATTTGTATGTGGCCGGAGTTGTAATCAGGACAATCATATTTCTTCTGTCATCAGCCGAAATCTTCATCCCAGGCAATGAGGCCGAAGAGCCTGTGGAAACAGGAAGAGGGACTGCGGCAGGCGCGCCACCCTGGATGTTCTTAATGGGTGCTGCAACCGTCGTCGCGGGCATAACTCCATACAGCCTTCGAATTGAGTCTACAAGCTCGGAAGCCCTGGAATAGTGTGGGGTAAAGGTAAAGGCCTTTTCTTCCGGGCCAGCCGATTCAGGAGTATCGAGTCTCCTTTTCCAGTCCATAACAAATTTCAGCGTGGAGTCATCAGGAGCCACAATCAGGACGCTGTTAAGATACCTGATAGGGAGAAAAAAGATGCCCGGCTCGACAGCATTTCTTGCAACAGGATATCCTACCCCCTCCAATATTGCAGTAATCTGATTTATGAAATCAATGGGCGGCCAGTAGGTAAGGAGGCTCAAGTAGAGTCTCTTTTCCCTGAAGGTCGGCACATCAATCAACTTGAGAAATTCAACAGCCTCCCTGATGGCCGACGAAGAGCCCTTGAACATTATGCTGTTTTCTTTGCCGTATGGCTGCATTTTGACATCCTTAAACAAATCAAATAGCAGCTGCATGACTTCCATTGCATGCAAATATTTAATGGGCACAATCTGTATTACTGTTGCAGGGCTGTCCTCCACGTCCCTGCCGATCCTGTAATCAGCCGGTTGTGCCGGAGCAGCCTGCGGCTTCGGTTTAATGATATAGAGGGACCCGCCCTTTTCCTCGGCAGTCAAATCATTCTTCTCAAGGAAACCTATAACTATGCCGAGGGCTTTTTCCGCAGGCATTTCCTGGGTCATTCTGAGAGTGATCGGGTTTTTCATGCCCATAACCTGCTCATCCATGAAAAATGTGACTTTCAGTGTATCGCCGAGGGCATAGACGATAAAGTCCGAAAGGGGCATGGATTCAGCGTTCAGGACGACATTGCCCTCAATGTGCGCAACGCGCTTTGGATCAATCGGCTCTCGCTCCACTTTTTGCGGGAGTGGTTTATGAGAAAGAGATTTCTTCATTTCAGGCATTAGGATCTCTTCGTCCTGCTGCTTCTTCTGCTTAGTCTCATCTACGGGTTGAAGCAAGTCAGCCTTTTTTTCCTCCGGGGCCTTCTGTTCTTCAGCCGCAGCAGGAGGATTCCCCTCCTGAGAAACAACCGGCTTCGCCTCTTTTGTCGAGGCACAGCCGAAAAACACTATAAGGATTGACAAGCTCGCTATCAGTTTAAATAATTTGTTCATTTCACCCATCACCTGTGACATATTACGCTTTGCCTTTCTTATTTTTAACATTGAAAATTCTGTATTCCATTTCTTTTTTCCCTTTCTTGGCTGTTACGCTCACCTTATCTATGCTGATCACAACAGAACCGTCAATCATCTTGTCACCCGTCTTAAGGGAAACCGTCCGACCGGTATAATCTCTCAATATGGCCCGTTTTTCTTTTCCTTCCAATACGGCAATGAGATTATATGGTTTTTCGGGAATGATTATCAACTCTTTAGGTTTTTCGTAGTTGCCGTCCGGCTCGAAGATATTTCGCACCTCCAGATTACGGCTCTTGGGCGTCTCCAGCGGATACGCCAATACTAAAATCAATCTGTTCAGCCTTTTTATTTTCTTCTGTTCATCATCCTTGAGGCCGGCAAATGGCTTCACGCGTTGCACTTCCGTCTGCTCCTTAAGCCCTTTTATCTCATTTGTCAGCACAAGATCAGGTTTCTCATATACAACTTTGTCGAACAAATCACCGACCTTGAGCAATTCATTGAGCCACTCAATAGTTCCAAAGGCGGCGTTCATTGCTCCAAGCTTATAACTATCACTCCTGATTACTTCGCAGAGCTTACGAGCATCTTTTTCCTGTATAAGGAACTCATCTGCATAAAAATCTGAAGGGTCCGGACTTTTACTGCCTTCTTTTGCCGTAACAGGGCGTATGGTGCCGGCAGCATTCTCCGGTGTCTGCCTGGCGCTCACTTTCCCGGGCACCGCTTGCTGAGACTTTCCGTCCTTCCCGATAAGACGGTGGTCCGCCTTCGGCCTTTCTGCAAAGACAAGAGCAAATAAAATGCATAGAACAGCAATTCCTATGTCAATAATATATTTCCTCGCAAAAAGCTCAATTTTTTCTATCTGAATTCTTTTCATTTCTCAAGCCGGAAGGCGGATATAGTCAAGAGAGTCACAGAGCCGTACGCTCCGCTCTTAGTATTATCAAATCGTCTGACCACGAGTTTCCTGCTGTCCTTCTCCAGTTCCCCGAGCAGGGCGATGACTCCTTTCTGTTCGCCGCCCACCCTGACTGTTACAGGCGCTTCGCTGACGGCTTTCAGGGACGTTGGTTCCGCAAACTCAAAACTCAAAAGGGTAAGTTTCTGTTTTTCCGCCAGGGCGGTAATCTTCTCAACCAAATCCGACTGAAGTGAGCTGTAAGGGACGTTACGGTCATACAGCGATTTTGCAAAGCCTTCCTCGACTCCCGTCTCTTTGCTTTTTTCCTTTTCCTGCGCTTTGTATTTTTCAAAGGACAGCATGCGCATCTTATATGTGTCCTGATATTCCTTCAGCAATGTTTTCTTATCGCGCAGCGAGTGCTGAAGAGGCGCTATCACAACCCGCGCAATTATCAGCGCGGCCAGCACATAGAAGCCTATTATTTGTAATCTCTCTCTGCTCATAAGGACTTGCTCTTTGCCGTCATTTCAACTCGACCGATAAAATACAAGTGTAGAGACCCTGATCATTTTTCCCCGGTGCGCCTTTCAATTTGACCGACTTGACTCCTTCCGTTTTGTCCAGGGCTTTAACAATTTTCAGCGGGTTGCCCGATACAACGGTCAGTTCCAGAGTGGTCTCATTCAATAACATTCTTGTAATATAACTTTTTTCAGGCAGATTTCTTGACAACGCTTCCATTACCGGCAAGGGAGAGCGCCAGCTCTTCATCTTTTCCTTAAACTCATCAGCAGCCTCTGCGTAATCCTTCTTCTGCCCAATGACTACGGCGGACATTCCGGCGTTCAGTTTTGCGGTCTTCATCTTAATTTCACTGCTTGAAGCATCATAATGCATGCCTGCAACTATCAGGGACAGCGCGTAGGCAATAAGAAGGTAGATAACAGACCTCATAATCACATCAACATATTCCATAATAACCGGTTCTGTCCGGACGCTGAACTGTTTAAGGTCCAGGCCGGCCAAGTTCTCCATGCAGGCCGGGTATCCCCTGTTTTCCCTTTTTACAACAGGTAATCCCAGGTCATGAATATCAGCAACAGCTTCCGCTCCTCCGTAAACATTCACACACTTAAACTCTTCCGCATGCCTGCTGATGGCCTTGAGGAGCTTTTCTATGTGACTACGACTGACACGCCCCCTGAATGACGATGCGGCGAGAAATCCTTTTTTTGAATGGGCCAGCAAGTGGGTGCCCTCTGCACCGGTTACAGCGCTGATTTCAGGCTCCTCAGATACGAAGGCCATGTCTTCCGGCAGCACATGCGTAAAGGGGAAAACACGCTTCAGGTTGTCGTATTCGGAATTGTCCCACGCCCATATATCGGCCAGCGTATACGATTCGGTCTTCTCAAAGACAGTGAGGAAAAAGGAAGGGCTTTTCAGGGGGAACATCCCGCCTATTTCGAGGCTTACCGCTTTCTTCAGGTCATTGACCGACGCAGGGGGGAACTTTTTCCTTGCATGAAGGAGAAGCTCTCTGCCGACAACCAACACGATTTTGCCGAATGACTGGACTGGTTTAAGCATCTCGAGCCCGCCCGAAGCAAACATATTGATCTTGCCTTCCGCCAGCCCGGGTGCCCCGAAAAGTCTTTGACTTTTTGGGGCGGACAGCCGGTAGATTTCTAACCCTCCCTTATGCCAGAAGCCTACGAACATCACCCCTTCTCCCAGTAAATGACTGAGTATGGATAAGTAGCGTTCCATCGCTTGTCGATTCCGGCCTTCAGAGAATATACAGGGTCGGGCTTACCCACGCTTATTGTAATGTCCCAGAACTGGGAAGGAATAAAATCGACCCCTTCCCCCCCGACGGTCCTTTGCACAATGCTGTAAAGCCCGGAATTGGAAGAGACGGGCTTTTGAGACATGTATGTTTTTAGGTTAAGGACAGCGTCCTCGGCAATGCCCAGATATGCTGACAAAACGGCATCGCAGGCCGTGTTGGGATTAAAGCCCGAGTTGGGAAGCAGCGTCACATAAGGAGATATTTTCTTGTAGAGTTCCTGGTCCATGCCCCGCACGAAGGAAAGCTCCTCCTTGTACTGCATCGGGCGATTCCTGGCAGTATATGGCTTTCCTTGCGCTTTGTAATACGCAGCCTTGGCCCCGTTGATGCGCACCTGGCTGCCGGTGCTTATCCAGTCAAGATAGCTGTCTATGATTATCGCGCTATTATCTTCTGCAGGGCTCGCATTGCGAAATAACCTTTGCAGTGCTAACAGGTTTGGACTGGCAAGGGAAATCATGCCGTTGCTGTCCTGTATTTTTATCTCTGCATCGTCATTCACAGTAACTCCGGCGCTATTCAGCGGAATGCTCTTTACTCCCAGCAGGTCATTTGAAGTGTTAAAAACGATCTCGGCCGGCGTTGTTATGCCCGAGAGTATACCGTACATAAGCGTATTATACGTGGAAACCGCTTTCACCATGGCCTCAGATTTGCGCTTCATACCTTCGGCGGCTTTCAGATGTTCTTTCACCATCCAGTTGAAGCCGATTCCGACGGTTATGACAACTCCCGTAATTAATAAAGCGAGTATGGTGGCCGAGCCACGAGAAAAACGCACCTTCACCCCTTCGCACCTTCAGTTTTATTCATTATAGCGGGTGGCCTTTATCATGGAATTAGTGTTGATGCAAAACAGCACTGACTGTTTTTTGTTCTCCGTAACATAGGTCAGTCTGACAGCAGACGGCAGAGACCTTTTTTTACTCCCGTCAAAGTTGTCCGACCACTCGCCCTTTTGTTTCAATTCGTCGAACCCGAAGAATTCCATATTGATGTCCTTAACACCGTCAAGCAGTGGGAGTGAGTTGCCCTGCCTGTAGTCGCCAACGAGGTAATCTCTGTCCAATTCGCCGTATCCTTTCGTGTATAAGGGAAGCTCATAATATACCACAGAATAAAGCCCGTTATCTCTCTTCTCCTTAACAATCCAGACGACAACAGGAAGGTCTCCGGCGAGCGGGGAGCGGGACACGAAAGAAACCCTTTCGTCGTTGCCGAGGAAATACGGTATCCAGCCTATGTTTTCCCTGAAAACATAGTAATCCATAGCGGAATCGAAACTGGCGCTGATCCACATGTATTTCGCCCTGTCCCAGAAGTTAATTCCTTTTTCCATCAGGCCGCGATACTGCTTCAGTCCCTGATTCAGCGCCATCGTGGCAAGCATCACCATGGCGCTGAAAATGGCCATAGCGACCAGCACCTCGATGAACGTATATGCTCCGCTATTCCCTCGGCGAATAAGACGCATCGGCCCTCGAACTCTTAAAAACATTCATTTTATACTCCCTGCTCAGTGTTTTGAAATCAAGCCGGATTTTGACCGTATAAAGATACAGATTAAAGGGAAACGTCTCCTTGCCATCAAAAGTATCGCGGACGGGCCGGCCGCTTTCAACAAGTTTTGCC
>JADFXI010000036.1 GCA_015233655.1 Nitrospirota bacterium
ACAGGCTACCCTGTCGGCCATAATACTCATATCCGTCTTTCTTATTATCGAATTGCGAAGCATTTTTGTCGCCGGACTCGTCTTGACCCCTCTTGCGCTGGCAATGCTGATGACTGCCGCAGCGTCCGTTGCGCTGCACATCCCCCTGAATTTTGCGAATGTAATCGTGGTTCCGGTTTTATTGGGAATCGGCGTTCACAGCGGCATAATCTTCATTCTCCGTCACCGAACAGAGCCTCCTGAACATGGCAATATGCTTAAAACAAGCACGGCACGCGCCATACTTTTCAGTTCGCTTACATTACTAATAAGCACTGTCAGCCTTTCCTTTTCTCCTCATAGGGGCATTTCGAGCATAGGCATCCTGCTCAGCATCTGCGTCTGCTTTGTCCTAGCCGCTACACTCGTCCTGCTGCCTGCATTGCTCCTCCTTTCAAAAAAATAGCGGCTCAGTCACTCATATACAGAAAACTTGCAAAATAAAGTCCTGGTTGCCTATACTATAAAGTAAAAATTATTGACATATATCTCGGATTCCTTTGATTCTGAACAGGATTGTCTGTCTGTATTCTATTTGTTATAGACGCTTTTAAGTAAAAGGAGAATAATGCGTACATTATTGCTGAATCCCCCTTCTTATGGCGGATTTGACGGTGCCGCCGGTGCGCGATACCAGGCCCGAAGGGAAATAAAGTCATTCTGGTACCCGACCTGGCTCGCCTATCCAGCCGGGCTTATCCCGGAAAGCCGCCTTATCGATGCCCCGCCGGCTGACATGGGCGTTGATGAAGTTATTGAGCAGGCACGCGGATATGACCTGATAATCTTGAATACAAGCACGCCGACTGTTGTGAATGACGTGCGTATCGCGGAATTGCTGAAAGAGCACTACGCCGGCATTGTCGTAGGGTTTGTAGGGCCCCATACTATAGTCCTTCCCGAGGAAACTCTTAAGAGGTCGGCGGCGATTGATTTTGTGGCCACAGGGGAGTTCGATTATGCTGTAGCTGAAATAGCAAAAGGCATTCCTTTTAATCGCGTGGATGGCATTGCATACCGCGAAAACGGCAAGTTCATCCGCACTCCGGACCGGCAGCCCATTCAGGACTTGGACGCCCTGCCGTTTGTTACCGATATTTATGCCCGCGACCTTGTTATAGAACGTTATTACAACGGATATCTCAAGCACCCTTATGTTTCGTTCTACACCGGCCGCGGATGCCGTGCGCGGTGTACGTATTGCCTTTGGCCGCAGACAATATCAGGACATGACTACCGTGTACGAAGCACTCAGAATGTCTACGATGAAATGGTGAATGCGATACGTCTCTTTCCCCAGGCTAAAGAATTTTTCCTCGACGATGCGACATTTACCGATAATGCTCCCCGTGCAATCGAGATAGCAGGGAAGTTTAAGAACCTGGGGATAACGTGGTCCTGCAATGCAAGGCCCAATGTTGCGAAAGAAACGCTGAAGGCGTTGAAGGACAGCGGACTGCGTTTGCTGACCGTGGGATTCGAGTCGGGAAACCAGCAGATTTTGAACAACATCAAAAAAGGCACCAGAATAGAGAGAATCAGGGAGTTTGTGAAGGCGACCAAAGACCTCGGGATACTGGTCCACGGGGCCTTTATTCTAGGCCTGCCGGGTGAGACTGAAGCTACAATCGAACAAACTCTGAAGTTTGCTCTAGAAATGGACCCATACAGCATACAAGTATCTCTTGTAGCACCATACCCGGGCACCGAACTTTACGCCCAGGCCCAGCGTGAAGGCTGGCTGAAGGATGAAGGTGACCGGCTAGTCAATGACGGCATCCAGAATTCAGCGATGTCATATGATTCGATTTCGCGGGAACAATTGTTCGATTGGGTCGAGCGCTTTTACCGCAAATTCTACATGAGACCTCTTCCCATTCTTCGCATACTGAAAGAAATGCTTCAGGACAGGGATGAATTCAGCAGGCGCATAAGAGAGGGCAGAGAATTCTTCTCATTTATGGCAAAACGCAAAGAGGCGGCATCGACCCGATGATACCGGAAAAATTATTAAGCGGTAAAAGCCGGCTGGCTGTAGTTGCCGATGATATGGGCAAATCGGTGTCGGTCAACCGTGCCATAGCAGAAGCCCACGATAAAGGCATCCTGACTTCGGCCAGCATTATGGCCGGAAGCGGGGCTTTCGATGACGCTGTGCAGATCTTGCTCGAGCGCGACCGGCTCTCCGCAGGGCTCCACCTGACGCTATGCGACGGCAAGGCCGTATTGCCCCATGAACTCATACCAGATATTACTGACAGTGACGGGAATTTCATGACAAACCCCTCCACTGCCGGACTCCATTATACGAAACCCGGTCTTCTTACGCAGATCGAGGCGGAAATGGCCGCGCAGTTCGACCGGCTGGAGGAAGCCGGCATACGTCTTCACCATGTGGACGGCCATCACCATCTTCATATGCATCCGGTTATTTTCGAGGTGCTCTGCAGGCATGCCTCCGGCAGAGGGATCAAATGGATCAGGATTCCCCGCGAGCCGCTCTCTATGGTTGCGGCCTTTCGCTCACCTTCCCGCGGGATGCTGCCCTTCATCGAGTGGGCGGTCTTCGGGCTGCTCGGAATACATAACAGCCGGAAAGCCGAGAATTATGGTTTACAGAGCGCCCGGCGCGTTTGCGGCCTGGCCCGCAGCGGCAATATCGATGAGCAGTTTCTTCTTGGCATTTTGCCTCGTGTCGCGGCTTCATTCACTGAAATATATGCTCACCCTGATACGGAGACGCCCTCAGGACGGATTGAATTGGAAGCCTTGGTTTCCCAGCGCGTGCGTGACATGATTCGGGATTTGGAAATATCGCCGCTCGGTTACAAAGATTTTGGACAAACAGAGTCTATTAATAAAGAGGTAACGGCATGCAACCCGTTACTCCATCACTCCGTACATCAACGGTGAAAAGGAGATGCGGTGAAAACATTCATTGTGATATTTTTAGCGACTGTTAGTGCTGCAATCGGTGAATCATTATTAAGTTATGGCATGAAGAAAAACGGTGAGGTGGACCTGTCCGTCCTTTCAGGATGGATAAATTTGGTGCTTTCCGTAATCAGAAACCCTTATGTTTTGGTCGGGGTCTTATGCCTGGCCGTCTTTTTCTTTCTCTATCTGGCGGCCCTATCCTGGGCAGACCTGAGTTTTGTAATGCCCCTGACCGCTATGTCTTATATCTTTGCGGCCCTGCTTGCCAAGTTTGCGCTTAAAGAAGACGTATCATGGTCCCGCTGGGCAGGGACTGTAGTTATAACGCTTGGAATTATGTTCATTGCGCTCGACAGCAAGCAGAAGTCCGATAACGCCGTTGTCCCCGAAAAGTCACAGGCTTTTGGAGGATTAAACGGAGAAATCTCCGGGTATGCTCAGAGCACCGGGAAAGAAGGTAATTCGTGATGCGCGGGGCGATATCACGTCTTCAGTTAAGGGCCCTGCATTCTTCGCCGCTCGAAAAAAAGATCCCTGTTTCGAGTCCTGACGGGTTGGCTGAGAGAATAAGTGAGGCCGTTCTGAAGACCCATGATTATTATCTGGGACAGCAGCACAAGGACGGATACTGGTGGTACGAGTTGGAATCAAACGTTACCATTACTGCCGAATATCTTATGCTTCTTCATTTCCTCGGTTTAAAAGATGCGTCGAGAGACCGGAAACTGGCCCAGCACATATTGAAAAACCAGAGGGATGACGGCACATGGTCGATACACTGGGGAGGCGAAGGGGACCTCAGCACCACTGTTGAGGCTTATTTCGCCCTTAAACTTGCCGGATATTCCGCTGATTCCATTCCTCTTAAAAAAGCAAAGGACTTCATCCTCGAATCAGGCGGGGTAGAGGCCTCGAGGGTCTTCACCAAAATTTTCCTCGCGCTTTTCGGAGAGTTTGACTGGAGAGCTATACCCTCTATCCCTGTCGAAATTAATCTTTTGCCTTCATGGTTTCCTATAAATATTTACAATTTTTCGAGCTGGGCAAGATCCACTGTTGTGCCTCTCTCTGTGGTCCTCGACCGCAAAACTGTCCGACCCGTACCGGAGAATACCGGGGTCAGCGAGCTTTATAAAGAGCCGGGAAAACTGCCGCCTGTGTCGACGCAAAAACTCTCGCCTTTTTCCTGGAAGCGTTTCTTCATCGTACTCGACCATCTGATGAAAACCGTAGAGGACATGCCTATCAGACCGTTAAGGACGAAGGCACTGAAGAAGACAGAGCAATGGATACACGACCATCAGGACCCTACCGGCGACTGGGGAGGTATCCAGCCTGCAATGGTCAACTCTATTCTGGCCCTCACAGCGTTGGGGTATGGCACAGCTTACGAGCCCATAAAGAAAGGGCTTGAGGCCCTCAACAATTTCTGCATAGAAAAACCTGACGAACTGGTCCTCCAGTCGTGCATATCTCCGGTCTGGGACACGGCATTGACTGCGCTTGCGATGCTGTATTCGGGTATGGACCGGAACCATTATGCCATTCATTCCTCCTGCTCGTGGCTCGTCTCGAAACAGATATTCTGCAAAGGAGACTGGAGCGTCAAGCGGCCTGATCTCCAACCAGGCGGATGGGCCTTTGAATTCGATAATAACTGGTATCCCGATGTGGATGATACCTGTGTTGTCCTTATGCTCCTGAACAGGCATGCCGACAGCGGGGTCGTGCCGGCCGAAAGCCTTCACAGCGGTCTCAGATGGATTCTTGGGATGCGCGGCAAGGACGGCGGATGGGGCGCCTTTGACGTTGACAATAACCTGAGATTATTGAACCAATTGCCTTTCGGCGATCTCGAGGCAATGATAGATCCCAGCACGCCTGATCTTACCGGAAGGGTCCTTGAGATCCTAGGCATGGTGGGATATTCTCCGTCACATGATATAGTGCGCAAGGCATTCAAGTTCCTGAAGAAACATCAGGAAGATGACGGAACTTGGTGGGGCAGATGGGGCGTAAACTATATATACGGCACCAGTTCAGTACTTGTCGGCCTGGCCTCTGTCGGGGAAGACATGTCTAAACCCTATATACAGAAAACAGTGAAGTGGTTCAAAGACCACCAGAAAATAGACGGCGGATGGGGCGAGTGCTGTGAGTCGTATGGAGACAGAAAACTCAAATGCCAGGGATGGAGCACTCCGTCGCAGACGGCGTGGGCCATTCTCGCGCTTATTGCCGCTGGTGAAGGGCTGGGCGAAGAGGTCCACAAAGGAATCAAATATCTGCTCAGGAAACAGCAGGCGGACGGGACATGGGAAGAGGATTTCTTTACGGGCACCGGGTTCCCCAAGTACTTCATGATCCGCTATCACAATTACCGTAATTGTTTTCCCCTTATGGCGTTGGGCAAGTTCTATTCCCTGCTCGAAAACAAGGGGGCCGGGAAGTAGTGAGAGTCCTTGTAACCGGCGCTACCGGTTTCATAGGCTTTCATGTAGCGCGTTTTTTGACGGAAAAGGGACTTCATGTAAGGGCACTCGTCAGAGGAGAAAATAACTCCGGCGGGTTGAAGAGCCTCGGTGTCGAGTCGGTGTGGGGAGATATCACGGATTATGACTCGGTCTTCCGGGCGCTCGACGGATGCAGCCAGTTATACCACCTCGCCGCAGATTACAGACTTTGGGTGCCCGATCCCCGGAAAATGTACGATATCAATGTCCGGGGCACCATGAATTGCATGGAGGCCGCTCTTAAACGCGGGGTCGAGAAGGTTGTATATACAAGTTCAGTAGGCGTATTGGCCGCATCTTCCACCGGACACGCTTCGAATGAGGAAAGCCGTGCAAGCTTGCATGAAATGGTCGGCCATTACAAAAAGTCCAAGTTTCTGGCAGAGCAAGAGGTAAATTCTTTTATAAAAAAAGGGGTCCCCGTTGTCATCGTTTATCCCTCGACGCCGATAGGCCCTATGGATGTTAAGCCGACACCAACAGGAAAAACAATAGTTGATTTCCTCGATGGCAAAATTCCGGCCTTCCTCGATACAGGGCTGAACTTTGTCGACGTAAGCGACGTTGCGGCAGGTCATTGGCTGGCGTCACAATATGGAGAGGTCGGCCAGGGATATATATTGGGGAATAAAAACTTGACACTCAGGGAATTCTTTGAATACCTTGCGCGCATTACGGGACATCCGGCCCCCAAATACCGGCTGCCGTATCTGCCGGTACTGTTAGCAGCCTATGTCGATGAGACTGTTTCAACGCTGCTCACCCACCAGCCTCCGAGGATACCTCTCACAGGGGTGAGAATGGCAAAAAAATATATGTACTTCGATGCTTCAAAGGCAGTGAAGGAACTTCACATGCCTCAAAGTCCGGTGGATCATGCAATGTCCCGGGCCATAGAATGGTTCAAAGAAAATAAATATACAAGAGGTTAAATAGCTATGCGTTTTCCTGCCAGCCTATATATTTCGCTTACCAAATGTTTTGTGAAGAATGCCGTCTCCGGACGGAAACGTTTCCCGCTCGTTCTGATGCTTGAACCGACCCACAGGTGCAACCTTGCGTGTGCCGGATGCGACAGGATACGCCTGCATGACGATATGCAATCAGCTGATCTATCTCTCGAACAATGCATCGCATCCGTTAAAGAGTCCGACGCCCCTGTAATCACTGTAACGGGCGGAGAGCCTATGCTGTACAAAGACCTCGTCCCTCTTATCAGCGAATTGCTGAGGATGAAGAAGCAGGTTTATTTCTGCACCAACGGCCTGCTCACTGAATCCTTCATAGAAGAATTCACTCCAAACCCGTCGCTCACTATCAACTTTCACCTGGACGGACTCGAAGCTTCTCACGATAGTATCGTTAACAGAAGCGGTACTTTCCGAAAAACTGTCGAGACTATTAAACTGGCGAAGCAGCGCGGATTCAGGGTAAGCACAAACACATCTGTTTATAAGAACTCAGATATAAAAGAGCTGGAATCCCTGTTCGAGCTTCTTGCCGGCCTGAATATTGACGGCACGCTGATTGCGCCTGCTTTCAGCTATGAAAGCGTCGGTAACGACATATTCCTCGACAAGAAGGAGATCCATAAGAAATTCACTGAAATGGCTGCCTTCTTCAAAAAATTCCCCTTTATGAATTCGCCCCTCTATGTTGACCTTCTGAAGGGGGAAAAGCAGATGCAGTGCACTCCCTGGGGAAATCCGACACGCAATCCGCTCGGCTGGAAATCTCCCTGTTATCTTATTACCGACAAGTACTATTCATCCTTCGACGAGATGATGGAAAAGACAGCCTGGGAACGGTACGGAAGCGGCAATGACCCGAGATGCGAAAATTGCCTGGTACATAGCGGTTATGAAGCCAGCGTCATGAGGACCGCGTTCGCAAATCCGAAAGACCTGTTGAGGCTCCTGCTCTGGAACTTTAGCAGTCGTTGATTATGGATTTTCTCCTACTGCTCTTTCATACGATTGAACTGAGACCATACGTTTTCTTGTTCCTGCTGCTCTATATCCTGGGATGTTCGCTGCACCTGGGACTGAAAAGATCGCTGATATTCTGTGTCGTGGGATACGGCATTGCCTGGCTGTCCGAATACTCTTCAATACATAATGGATTCCCATACGGAGACTACTTCTACATAGAACAGACAAAAGGGAAGGAACTCTGGATTTGCGGCGTGCCTTTTTTCGACTCATTGAGCTATGTATTCCTGGCGTATGCTTCCTATACAATGGCGCTGCTTATATGCTCGCCCGTCATGTTGCTGAGAAAGACACTTTATGTTCTCGAGACAAGAGCGTTAAGAAAGTCTCGCATCGTCGGCGCGCTCGGGGCCGTGCTCTTTGTTTATCTCGACATCATTATCGACCCGGTTGCGTTGAAGGGCGGCAAGTGGTTCCTGGGGCAGATTTACGGATACCCTGATGACGGCGCTTATTTCGGTGTCCCCATTTCAAACTTTGCGGGTTGGCTGCTGGTGGGTTTCCTTATGATAAACGCATTGCAGATAATCGACAATTGCCTGCACAGAACAGGCGCGTCAGACCATGCCGGATATCATTACCCCTGGAGATACCTCGCAGGCCCGCTTCTCTATTTCGGAGTTATGATTTTCAACCTTTCTGTGACCTTCTGGATAGGCGAGCACACCCTTGGATGGGCGGGCATATTCATCGTCGCCCTGCCCTCGCTGCTGATCTACACAATAATCAAAACAAAATTATCTGCCGGAGATCGCCAAAAATCCCTCGATGCCCACCTGGGCGATTTTCCGCTTGCCGCAATAACCATTGCCGTCGAGTCTGACCCGCATTAACCCATAATCGAATCCGAAACGTTCAACCTTCATTTGAGATAAAAGAGAAAACGGGACAGGCTGTTATTGCCTGTCCCGCTTTCTCCCCTTATATGGGCTGAGTTCATCTATGACTATACTCAGGGCTTTATGGCGTTCTCCCACATGTCCCTATGGTAACCGGCGCCAGCCACATTGGCTGTTGATCCAAAGATCCTCTCAACTCCGTTGTAGATACCTTTAACCACATTCCATGGCGCAAGTAAGAGACAGTTAGGCAAGTTACGGCCATAGTGCCCACAGGTAACTAAATTTTCAATCGGGCTCGTGACAGACTCAGCACCTCCAACAACAGCACCTACGACCGGCACGTTTATAGCGGAACTGGGGGTACTGTCGCCGGCGATCGCCGGCACAGCCATTGCAGCGATCATTGCCGACATGATAAAAAAGAAGATAATTCTCTTGGCTCTTTTCATTCTCATTTCACTCCCTCCTTTTATGTATTGATTTGTTGATTGCTAAACGGTCTATTCCCTTCCGGTTAAACTTATTCACCTCCTTATTTTGAAAGCATATAATTAGGAAACAGGCAAAAGAGTTGTTTCATATTATCAGAATACCTACGGCAACGCAAGTGTGACTGTTGAGGACCAACCGCTTGCGAGAGACATAGAAACGCCCACAAGATATGCAAACAAAAATACTGACAACTGCACATAATTACAGATCTTTGACCTCAATCAGCGGGCTAATATGTTATCAATATAACGTTAGTGCGTCCTATAAGCTGCGCAGCAGGGTTTCGATTACACGAGAAAGTTGTTGCGATGCAGTCCGTGCATTTCTGCCCATTCTGACAAATACCGGCAAAAGTGACGGCTTGCTTAACATTATAGCCAGCGCCCGAAAAATATTAAAATTGCCTGATGCGTCCGTCACACCAAAAAGTTCCTGCGGGATCTCTTCGTGGGCCAAGGCGGTAATCGCCCTTATCGCAAAAAAAGGCAGTCCTGCAATAAGGGAGCGTTTTGCAAGCGGAAAGGTTTCCATGTCACATACAGGGAAAGAGAGCCCCGAAAGCAATTTCTTATCAATCGTTGCCTTGTCGACTCTTTGACCTAAAGTCAACAAACTCCCTTCATGCAGAGTAACAGCTCCTGTCATCCTGCCCATTACATCTTTTACGCCAGGAACATCCACTTGACACTTCTGACGCCCTTCAACAGACGTCGCTTCTGCAATGTCAGGGTACAGCATCACGCTTGAGGCTGCAATAACGTCTCCGATTGCGGCCCCTTTGTATAATGCTCCGCCGAATCCGGCTGATATGATACAGTCAGGATGATATTTTTCGACTGCATAATTCAATGCAGACTCGGAATTGCTCATCCCCATACCGCTCATGACGATCATAATTTCTTTGGAAGCAAAGTCGGCAGACCATGTGCTGAAATGCGAACTCCCGGCCTTTTTAGCCCCGAGGGTCTTTATTATGCAAGTCAGTTCCTGCGGAAACGCTGAAAAAAGTGCCACCTTCATGATATGCTTTCAAGTATACCATGACCCAAATTATTCCTGTAATGCTTCTGCTGCTGGTTATTTCATCCGGTTTTTACGGTCTGTTCGCCCTTTTTTGCGTCATGGAATTTTTCCGTCCTGAAAAAAAAGAAGCTAAAGAAATACCTTGTGAGCCTATTTCTGTGCTAAAGCCGCTCAGCGGCGGGGACCCCGAATTATTCGAAAACATTCAGAGCTTCTGTATGCAGGACTATCCTGAATATGAAGTGCTTATGGGTGTTACAGATCCCTCGGATCTCTCACTCGCAACGGCGCAGGCCGTGGGAGCAGGCCCCGAGTATTCCACGCGTATCATTGTCAGTGAAAAATCTCTCGGCGCAAACAGAAAGGTCTCTAATCTGGGCGGGCTGGCTGGTGCTGCTCGCTATGAGCTGATTGCTGTGAGCGACAGCGATATGAGAGTGGACAGTTCCTATTTGAAGCACATCTCCGGCGAGTACTTCAGCGGCGATAATATCGGACTTGTCACTTCGCTTTATATGATTCCGAATCCGCTGTCCGTGGGGGCCGCTCTTGAATCTCTGACAATGGCCCTCGACCTTATTCCTTCCGTGCTTGTCGCGAGGCGCCTGGAGGGTGTAACTTTCGGATTAGGGGCCTCCATGCTGTTTTCAAAAGCATCTCTAGATGCTATAGGAGGATTTGAGGCGATCGCCGATTTTCTGGCTGATGATTACCAGGTAGGGCACAGACTATGGGAAAAGGGATATAAGATCATCCTCTCCAGATATGTTCTTGAAGATATGGCAGGCGCTATGAGCATAGCGGCGCATCTGAAGCACCAGATGCGTTGGGCCCGCACCTACAGGGCATGCAGGCCGAAAGGGTACATGGGATACGGCATTACATATACGTTCCCGATATCCTGCCTTCTCTTTCTGCAGCAGGGCCCCACAATTCTTTCATTGTCAGCCATCTGCTTCGCCGCCGGTCTCAGGTTGTGCCTCGCGCTCGCCGTATGCAATAAAGTTGTCCGCAAAAAAAATTGGCTGAAGTGGCTTATACTTCTGCCGCTGAAAGATATGCTCGGCTTCGGAATCTGGATTTGGAGCTTCTTGGGATCAACCGTGTACTGGAGAGGCAGTCTTTATCAGATATTAAAAGGAGGCAAGATCAGAGAAATGCCTTCTTAAAAAAATACCCTTATCTTCGGGGCCAGTTCTTCAGGCAGATTAATGATCAATTCCGACTGGAGCATTTTCTGGAGGAAATAATCATCATTCCTGTAATTGTTATAAAGGTTCTGTCTTGTGATTATTTTAAACATGCAATGAAGTCCCTCTCCCCGGGGCTTTCTGACAGAAAACAGCGAGTAGTTGAAGCTAAGATGCCCCAGACTTTCGTAAAAACCCAGCACTTTCGAAATCCCGCCGGCCAAATCCCGCAGATCGGTTTCTGAAAGCTGACCGAAATCGCACTCTCTCTCATGCACAGCAATCACCTCGTTGCTCCCCATTGGAGAAAAAGCCGTCAGCCAGTGCCAACCGCCTTTCTGCGCTATGTATCGCTGCCCGTTCTTCTTCTCTTCCTGTATTAAATCAGAATAGTACGATGAATTATGCTTCCGGTAATACGCCAGACTTGCATCAATAAGCCTTGCATGATATGAATAAGCAACCGGCGTAACGAGCATCTGTATGTGGGGATGGACTAAAGAAGCCCCGGCAGGAAACAGATAATTTGCGCTTACTGCAGTGTATAGCTCAGACTGATCGCGAGTGTAAACAAGGTCCAGAAACTTCCGGGCCGCACGAAAACCATTGCATATCATTTCGGGACTGAATTCGGAAAGCTTGAGAAAATGAGACTTGCTCAAAGACACAACGGGATGATATTGTCCGACAGCAAAGAGATTTGCGAACAATATTGCCTCACCAACTTTTATACGTCCGTCCGGCACAATATCAACCGGATATTTAGCCGTGACCTTCTCGACGCTTTCGCCGCAAAATATGCAGTTTTTTGAGCTTTCCTCGACTA
Source organism: Nitrospirota bacterium (assembly GCA_015233655.1). Taxonomy (GTDB): domain Bacteria; phylum Nitrospirota; class Thermodesulfovibrionia; order Thermodesulfovibrionales; family Dissulfurispiraceae; genus JADFXI01. Next base: position 11,854 of record JADFXI010000036.1, read on the forward strand.
ATTTTATTACCAGCTCCGCATCGCACTCTCCAAAAAATGATTTAGCCTTGTCCCTGAGAAAAGGGTTATAAACAGTCGTATCGCCAAGCAGCGGGTCCCTCCGCACTTCAACCATGTGAGGATCTTCGGCGAAATCCTTAAACGGGTTCAATATGCTGAAATGAAATTCATCAGCTTTAAATGCTATTCCTGACATAAGCCGCCTCCATTTTCGCAGGACATACAGGTCCCTGACCTACACTTCAAATCTACATCGTTTAACTGGCACTGTCAATAAATGGTATTTCCCTCTTGCGCTGAGTAACTGTTGTGTTTTATAGTTCTACTGTTATTTTTTTCAGGAGGCGGCAGTGGACGGGGCAAGAGAAATTGCAGTAACGGTCAAGCTTGTATTTGACATCAATATTCCTGAATCGGTGAAGACACCCGATAATGTGCTGGCGGAGTATCTTGTCAACAAGCTGTCCGTGGACGTCAGCTGGGCGACAATTAAAGACAGGCAAGAACTGAATAACTCTACTGGAGGTTAGGCATGAGGCTTTCGACAGGCGTCTTTGACAGCACAGAGGAAGACAGCACAATTAGCGACCGAGTATTTTATGCAGTAATGGGGATTGCAATCATCTATGGATTGCTGGTGACGGCCGGTGCTGCCTATTATGCCAATATCAGCAACATCCATTTCACGCAATGGCAGTATCTTCTGGTTGGAGTGGGACTCCCCCTCTTGGGATGTTTCCTGACAACTCGTGACAACACTCTTGTTACTCTTATAGGATACAATCTGATAGTGGTCCCTTTCGGACTTGTACTTGGGCCCTTTGTACATCATTACAGCCCCGATGTGATGACTCGCGCCACAGAAGCAACAGCCGTTATCACGTTTACCATGACTCTGCTGTCGTTTGCATATCCTGCCTTATTCGCCAGACTCGGTGGTGCCCTGTTTGCGACACTTATCGGACTTTTTGTGGTAAGACTGCTTCAAATGTTCATCCCTGCGTTGGCCGCGCTCACAATCATCGATTGGATTGCAGCCGGACTGTTCTCTCTTTACATAGGATACGACATGTGGAGGGCGCAGAACGTTACGAGATCAGTCGGAAGCGCGTTAAACATTGCGGTACAGTTATATCTTGATATTATCAATCTTTTTCTTACGTTGACCAGGCTGTTTGCAAATGAAGAAGAGTAATGATCCGGGGCGCAGCACGTCTTCTTGTGCTTCGTTGACAAACGGTCTTGGCATAGTTTAGACTCTAGGCTAATTTTAGTGAAATATTAACTTTTGGGGAGGGATTGATGAAACGTTTATTGTTGTGTATCATGGCAGTTTTTATTGCAGCATGTTTTTCCGTGAGTGCATTAGCAGCGGACAAGAAAGCCGATGACAAGTCGTCTTCGAAGACACAGGCCGCAAAATCGACCGACAAGAAAAAAGATGACGCAAAAAAAGACAAGGCTGATGCCGGTCTGGTGGACATAAATTCCGCCAGCAAACAGGAGCTGACGGCCATCCCCGGGATAGGCGACGCGTATTCAGCCAAGATTATCGCGGGTCGTCCTTACAAGAACAAAACCCAGCTCAAAACCAAAGCAAAGATCCCCGACGATGTTTACGAGAAAATCAAAGACAAAGTAACCGCCAAGCAGGCGAAATAATCGCGCCGAAGAAACCCCGCTCCAGGGCGGGGTTTTCATTTGCATACTAATAAAGTGATCACTCTCTCACTCGAGAGAACATTACAAAGGAGAATGAATTATGGCAAATCTCATTGAAGTAATTCTCAACCCATCGGTAGAAGTCGCAAAAGTTAATGCAGGGGCCATTTCTCGGGGCGTTGTGGCATTCGGGGAGAACATCAAGGCCATATTTGAAGTTAACGAGACGGCACCTGTTAAGGCCATCGAGTTCAAGTATCTCATGCCTACGGAATCTGATGATCTCACCGGGTACGCGCATGCAGGGACTGTAGCATTCAACGACGGTGAAACTGTCATATCCGTGTATTTCAAAGAAATGTAAGGAGAACTACTATATGAAAAGCGTTATATCAGTAATTATTTTTGTTGTATTCGCCCTGTCTGCAGCATGCGGACGCCACGAGCCGGTCCCGCCCAGGGCCCCTGTTCAGGCGCCTATAGCGGCTCCAAGTGTTGCGACTCCTGCTGCAGAGCCAGCTAAAGCTGCTCCCAACGCCGGTACATTTGCCGCCAAGAAAGCGGCGAGCAACGCACCCGAAAAAGCTGAATCATTTGCCAAGAAAAAGGCCAACCCCTCGACTTCCGACAAGAGTTCGGCACCGGCAAAGAGTTTTGCATCGAAGAAGAAAAAGTAGACTTTTCACATATGCGCAAAGACGGACAGTTGGAGGGTCAGAAGCCGTAAAGCTGACCCTCCAGTCCTCCCGGTCCATGTTAATACAGCAGGTATTTTGCTCTCAGCCTGATAAAATCTTCCAGTTGGCTCTGCCAGAGCAGTGCAATCTGTGACGGCTCTTTGCCTTCCTTTATCGCGCTGATAACATTTCGGGCACCCACAAGTCCGAGCGTGCTATCAAGCTGAAAATCACGCGGATAGAGCCGGTATAACGCGTCTGCGATCTCAATTCCCATAACAGCCGGGTCCAGCATCATGCGGTCAATTACAGCAATCTTGACCCCATGGCATCTCTTATTCTTATACATGTCGCTTACCGGCACAAAATCAGCAGGCTCGAACCGGACCCCGTCGATTCTCCGGCCTTTCAAATATTCGGCAAGCCTGAATGAATCGATCCAGGGTGCGCCAAGAATTTCGAAAGGCGTTTCCGTCCCTCTCCCCACACTCACGTTGGCGCCTTCGATCATGGCAACTCCGGGGTACAACACGGCTTCAGTAAGGCTGCGCAGGTTCGGAGATGGGTTTACCCACCTAAGGCCCGTATCGTCATACCAATCTGTGCGCTGATACCCTTTCATTTTTATGACATGCAGCCTGGCCCCTATTTTATATTCGCCGTTAAACATTTCCGCCAATTCTCCCACAGTCATGCCGTGTCGCACGGGAAGCGGGAAATACCCTGTAAAGCACTTCAGGTCTCTGTCCATTACAGGACCCTGCACCGATGAACTGTTGATCGGGTTGGGACGATCCAGGACGTAGAAATCGATCCCTTTTTGTGCAGCGGCTTCCATGGCATATCCCATAGTGCTGATATAGGTGTAGAAACGCACACCTGCATCCTGGACATCAAACACCAGGGCGTCCAGACCTTTAAGCATTACGTCTGTCGGCCGCTTCACTTCACCATAGAGACTATACAGAGGCAGTCCGGTTGACGGCTCTATAGAGGAATAAATTTTTTCGTCAGACTTGCCGAAGAGCCCGTGTTCAGGGCTGAATACCGCAGCGAGACGAACTCCGCCGGCCTTGTAAAAAAGGTCGAGAGTGCGCTCTCCTTCCGCATCCAGTCCCGTGTGGTTGGTTATGAGTCCCACCCGTTTCCCCAGAAGAGACGAAAAATTTCCCTCGCGGAGGACATCAATTCCTGTAAGGACCCTGCCGTTCTGCACGTCTGGGGAAGGTTTGGGCTGACTGATAAAACGCGATAGCAGCGGCCGCTTGTTTATAAGCTGCTCAGGCGAAACAGTTCCTACAGCATCGGCCACGAGGGCCTTTATGTTCGCCCTCAGCGCCTTCACGTCTCCCTTTCCATCGGGATGGACCCTGTTGGTTAAAACGATCACATATAAATCAGTGACAGGATCAATCCAGAGCGACGTCCCGGTGTAACCCAGATGCCCATAAGAACCAACCGGCGGCAGCTCATTGCGGTTGGCGGCAAGAACAGGCCCAATATCCCAACCTAAACCCCTCATAGCATTCTTTCCTGTCGGCGACTGAGGAACAGTCATGGCCTCAACTTCAGACGCTTTCAGTATACGCACATGACCGCTGGTCCCGCCATTCAATAGCATCAGCGCAAAACGGGACAGGTCATCGGCGGTTGAGAAAAGCCCCGCATGACCTGAAATACCGCCCATCTTGTTGCCGGTCGGGTCGTGAACTTCTCCCTGCATCATCTTCCCCTTATGGTACTGCGTAGGTGCGATTCGATCATGCAAGGCACGAGACGGTTTAAAAACCGTATCGGTCATGCCGAGAGGTTTGAAAATGTTTTTTGAACAGAATGTGTTAAGCGTCTGTCCCGACACCCTTCGCACAAGCTCACCCAGGATTTCGAAATTTATATCACTGTAAATGAAACAAGTGCCGGGCGGACAGGCCGGTTTCTCGCGTAAAATCATGCGCATGGCCGCATTGTATCCGGACCACTTCCTCTCATAATCGAGATCAGGCCGCAGTCCCGAATAATGGGTCAAAAGCTGGCGCACCGTAATGTTCTTCTTCCCTTTGGACCTGAATGCAGGCCAATATCTTGCAACAGGGGCGTCGAGCTTCAATCTGCCACGCTCTGTGAGTTGCATAACGGCAGTTGTAGTCGCAACGACCTTGGTGAGAGACGCAATATCAAATATCGTATCTTCAGTCATTGGCAACCGGCTGGGCTCAACAGAGCGATAGCCGAAGGCCCGACGATATACAATTCCTTCACGCGTACCCACCAGGACGACGGCGCCGGGCAAGTGGCCCTCTCGAATTTCTTTTTCGACTATATCCTGGACCGACTCCAGATTTTTTGACAGCCGGGCTGTCAGACCTGGGGCTTGTTGTTGAGAGGTCCCCTTAAGGATCTGAGAGGTTTCATGTTGTTGTCCGTATGCTTGGCCGGAGAACACAACCATAAGGCCCAGCACACAGCAAACTACCGCAACTGACAGAGTGCGTTTATCCCGAGCCATGCGGCCTGGCACGCTTCCACGACAGTGACGGCTGTCTTTTAAGACCGTCGGCTGTGTATACATTACGGGGGTTCCACAGCATCCATCCGTCTGAACCGAATTCTTCGGCAGCCTTTATCTGTCGCTGTATCTCAGGACCGTTGAAATGTCTTTTATCAAAAGCGTAATCCCTGAAGGCCTGAAGCCAGGGCCTGAATCGTACAGAAGAAATTTGCGTGCGTTCGCGGGATTTTTTGAGTGAAAGATATACTATTTCATACGGGTGCTCTACAGGGTTTCTATAACCAGGGATCCCGAACTGGAACCCCGAAGGATAAAGCATTAGTGAAATATAATCAACGTAGGGCACGATCCTGTCGAGGCGCTGCCCTATCTGCGTATCATTCAAATTCCACGATGCATATCCGAACACATCAGCGGCCATAAAAACATTGTAAGGCGCAAGCCTCCGCCGGGCTTCCATAAGAAACCCGGATATATTTTTCACACGGTTCTCCTCGTCATTAGGCACACTGAACTTAAGTCCCTTCGAGTCGGGAAACCGCACATAATCGAACTGTATTTCGTCAAAACCGTTCCGGGCCGCCTCGACGGCAATATTAATATTGTATTCCCATACCTCCCGTTTCGAAGGGTCCACCCAAATAAGGTTCTCCTTGTCCCGCCAAATTCTGCCATCCTGTGTCCTTATAGCGAGTTCGTTCTTTGCCGAGCCCAGAACATCATCCTTGAATACGACAATGCGGGCTATCGTATAAATGCCCCGCGCCTTCAACGATGCAAGAAGTCCTTTTATGTCCTTAACAATCACAAGTTTCTGAGCGCCTATTTCAGTAGCAAGAGGGATTTCGCTTCTATACGTAATGACGCCCCTGTCTCCTTTTACGTCAATGACCAGGGCATTCAGCTCGGTTTGGTCGATAAGGTTAAGGGCCGCTTCACGCAACGTCCTGTCACCTATGCCGTAAAAAGTGAGATATAGGGCCTTCGGCGTAAAAGGACGCAGCATGATCTCAACAGGAGCTGTTACGAGCGACGAGATAACAGGTTGTTCAGCCCTGAGGTATCCGCAGGCCCTGACCGCGATTTTATTACCCATACCTCTGAGTGTAAACCTGCCGTTTTCATCAGTCTGAACAATATCATTGTCCATAGTGACAAATGCGCCGCTTATGGGCTTTTGAGTTAAAGCATCAATAACCTGCCCTGTCGCGAAGCCTGAAGCGTATGCCGGCAATAAAAGAAGAAGCAGTGTCGTTAAACAGATGGCAGCGTATCCATTACTCTTGCCCATGGTCCATATCACCTCGTTATTAATCTATTACTATAACTATGCATCGGCAAATATACACAAAACTTTACTGACCCTATATTAGCGGGCCTCGCCCGAAACAATTGCCGCGAAGGCCTTGCCGCTGTCTTTATTTGTCATCAAAAAACGCGGGAGCGTCATTAGCTTGTCCGTAGCCGCCGTGGAGCGGCGCTCTATGGTAAATGCGGCCACATAGCCCGCATCTGCGGCCTTCTGAACAAGCCGGTCGTCATAAATTCCGAAAGGCCAGGCGAGCATGTTGATTGCACTGCCCAGTTCCTTTTCGAGCTTTTCCTTTGACTTCTTCAACTGCATGTCGACAAACTTTTCATACTCGCCGGAGGAGAGTCTTTTCTTCTCTATCTTGAAGTTCGGGTGCCAGTATGTATGTCCCTGCATATCAAAGAGTCCGGTCTTCTTCAAAACCTTCACCTGTTCCCAAGTCATGGCATACGATGCGTTTGATATGGCGGAAGGATATAGAAACAACGTCACGGGGACACGAAACTTTTTTACCAGCGGAAACATATCGGTATAGACCGACTTATGGCCGTCATCCGCAACAATCACGACTGCTTTGGGCGGCAGGGGGACCGGCACCTTCCCCCGGTAGTAATCCACGAGCTGAGCAAGAGGAATTACATTATAGCCATTGTCTTTAAGATATTTCAGGTGAGATTCCAGCACAGCGGTCGTCACGGTCATGCTGTCAGCCACGGTAGGACCAAAACGATGATAAAGGAGAATAGGGACCCTTGCTGCCTCTAGAGGGACTTTATTGTCCCTGACTGCTCCCTCTGACGGCGGCAGGCCAGAAAGAAGGAGACCCAACAATAACAGTAAGTAAAACGAACTCCTTTTCACTATTGAGAGCGCGTCCCTGCCCAACTCGTATTTAACAGCTACTTTATATTTTTATCCGCTTTCCTGAAAAATTGCAACATAAATTTTCGTCAACACAGTAGCCCGCTGCTAAAAAGTCTGTTATAATGAAATCAAAAGAACCCATTTCTCCGGAGGTTTTATGACTGTAAAAAAAGTTGCAAAAACCAGGAAGATTTCGGCACCGGCAAAAAAAAGGACCACTGTTAAAAAGAGTTCCCCAAAAATGCAGAAAGCCTTGAAATCAGGCGCGCGCTATGTTTGCAATGTTTGCGGGCTCGCCATGAAGGTGGATAAGGCCTGCGGCTGCGAGGATTTTTGCGACATCATTTGCTGTGGTGAACAGATGAAGCCGGCAAAGTAACATCAGGATTAGTCACATTTCATCAAACGAAAGGCGGACACAGTTGTGTCCGCCTTTCGTTTGATGAGCAGATGTATGATCGAATATTACGATTTCACTACATTGACTGCTTTAGGACCCTTGGGGCCTTTTTCGACTTCAAAGCTTACTGCTTCACCTTCAGCCAGCGATTTAAAGCCGTTACCCTGAATGGACGTATGATGAACAAATACATCAGTTCCATCTTCGCTGGTAATAAAGCCGTACCCCTTGGCATCGTTGAACCATTTAACTGTTCCGTTGGGCATCTCCTCAACCTCCTTGCTCGTGAACTAAAATCTCAGCAGACGCATAAAAAAACCACAAAGCTAAAAGTCTTTGTGGTCTCGCGCACTAAAAACTTCTGAAACTTCACAAAGATGATGACATTTTCACGAAAAAAAGTCAATATGGGCCACTACTGCCATTTCGGCAAACTTATCTCTATAGTAGTCCCATCTTTGTCGGAGGTCTGCATGGCAATAGAGCCGTTCTGTGCCTCTGTGATCAGACGTGCGGAATAGGTGCCGAGACCTGTACCTCCCTGCTTGCCCATGGTCACGAATTTTTCGAAAAACCTGTCACGGATCGGTTCAGGGACCGCGCCTGCATTGTGAATGGCAATTTTCACCATGTCATCATATGTTATCCTGGTCGTTATGGTGCCGCCGACCGGAGAAGCCTCTGCAGCATTTTTCATCAGGTTGTAAATCAGAGAGTAGCACAGAAGTTCATCCCCAGAGGCCCTTAACTCCCGGACTCCGCCTGCGTTACGGACGTCGCTGTTGACAGGATTGCGCATGGAAAGTTTTTTAACGGCAAAGCCGGAATGAATTTCCTCTGTTATCCTGAGAATCAGGCGCGCAATATCCACGGGTTTGGCACTGAGCGTAAACCGCCCCGTCTCCATCTTATACAGGTCCGTGGAGAGGCTTATCATATTCAATATGGAATACGCCTCCTCCTCGATCATCTTAATATTCTCCGGTGACATTCTCTTGTCGGTAACGCCCTTTGAAATCAACCCGATTATTGATGAAAGGGGCCCTTTTATATCGTGCCTAACCATATGCTCGACGTCATCGCGCAATTTTGCATTTTCCATCATGGTGTCCAGGGTATCTTTCAGTTCTCTGTAGCCACGATGATAACGAAGAAAGTTCTTTACTCTCGCCTGCACCACCGCCGGTTCTATCGGTTTGGTAATATAATCCACGGCCCCCGCACCCAGGCCCTTAACGATACTCTCCGTATCATCCATGGCGGTAATAAAAATAACAGGAATTTCAGATGTGGTCGCATTGGCTTTCAAGCGGCGCATTACTTCATACCCGTCCATGCCGGGCATCATTATATCGAGCAGCACCACATGAGGCGGGTCGTCGGATTCACAAATCTTGACCGCCTTTTCACCGTTTGACGCTATTTTGACGCGGTATTCCTTTTGAAACAGATTTGAAATCAGCGCGAGGTTGTCGGGAGCATCGTCAACTGCAAGAATAGTGAGACACTCATCCTTTCTGCCTTTATTATCTGATGAGACAGGCCCATCTTTCGGTGCGGGTTGAGACGGCTGCGCCGCTTTGGGTTGTGCAGGCGCGGAAGACAACGATTTAATATTCTTCCCGGTCAACGCATTTTCGATGCGCTCTGCGAGAATATCGGCTGTAAATGGTTTTAAGACGAAATTGGTCACCCCGCTTGCTATGGCATCAGCCACCTGTTCGCGCCTCACCTCGGCGGTGATCATAATGACCGGGATGAATTTGGCATTGACGCTTTCCTGCCTGATCCATTGCAACAATTCCAGCCCTGACATTGCCGGCATATTCCAGTCAGTCAGGACCAGGTCCACAGGTTTTGACTCAATCACCTGCATGGCCTCTTTGGCACTGGTGACGGCCTGTATGTTTTTAAACCCGAGGTTTCTAAGGTTCCCCAAAATGATCGTCCGCATCGGTGCCATGTCGTCTACAATAAGTATGTGCGCATCCATTTTCATGATTAAAACTCCACCCCCAGAGTTTGCCCCAGCTCTTTCAGCCTGGGCAAGGCTTCTTCAAAGTCGAATTTAGAGACACTTGCGTGCACTTTTCTTGCCGCTTCTCCCTGACCTGCGGATTTAAGCTTGTCCATTACGCCCTCCATAACTACGACTGCCTGCGAATCATCGTCAGCAAGAAGGTCCGCCAGCCTCCTGAGGTCAGACGCGAGAATCTCCATGTCCAAAGCTGCATTATCGCCTACTTTTGTCTCTGCATCGGCTCCCTGAGCCATGCCTTCGGAAATCCTTTTCAGCAGGTCCCTGAGTTCCAGCCCGGCATCTTCCATAGCGCGGGGCAACCCGTCACCCTCACCATCCTTTATCATGCCTTCCAGCTTACCCGCCAATGAGAACATTATATCGGCGCCTATGTTGCCTGCAAGCCCCTTGAGCATATGGGCCTCCCGGGCCGCTGTCTCAGCATCCTCATTGACCAGGGCAGTCCTGATCCGTTCCATGACGTCTGCTTGCGTCTCGCAGAAACGGCTGAACATCGTTCGCAAAAGCCGGGTGTTGCCTCCTGTGCGACGCAAAGCCTTTTCGAGTTCAACACCTTGGACATTGGGCAATACATCTTCTTTTTCTTCTCTCGCGGTTATTTCGACTGGAGGCGCTTTAGGCTTGACCCAGCGGGCCAAAGTCATAAATAACCGGCCCACATCTATCGGTTTGGCAACATGGTCATTCATGCCGCATTCGATACACTTCTCCCTGTCGCCTGCCATCGCATTGGCAGTCATGGCAATAATCGGAAGGCCGGTAAAATGCATGTCTTGCCGAATTCTGCGAGTAGCTTCAAAGCCGTCCATTACCGGCATCTGGCAATCCATAAGTACCCCGTCATAGTCCTTTTGCCTGACTTTTTCTATTGCCTCGGCCCCGTTTTGGGCGATATCGACACCGATGCCCGCATCCTGAAGAATTTTGAGCGCAACTTCCTGGTTGACGGCGTTGTCCTCTACCAGCAGCAGGCAAGACCCATTGACGAGTTTTTCAGCTTTTTTGTAATCCTCCTGCTTCTGCTGACCGGATGTCCATCGCACAGCATCTTTGCCCAGGGCATTGAGAATGCCGTCAGCGGAGGTATCGAACCTGCGCTGTTCCGCCTGCAAGGGGAACTTTGCGGTAAAATGAAAATCACTGCCGACGCCTGGTTCGCTGTCAACGCCGATTTCGCCGCCCATCATTTCCACCAGACGCTTGCTTATAGTCAGCCCCAGACCGGTGCCGCCATATTTACGTGAGGTGGAACTGTCGGCCTGGGTAAAGGCAGTGAAAAGCTTGCTCCTCTGGGCTTCGGTAAGGCCTATGCCCGTATCGGCCACATCAAAGCGCAGAGACACTCCGTCAGGCCCGTCTGCAAGGCACTTGATTCCCACCGTAATCTCACCATCTTCCGTAAATTTTACGGCATTATTTACCAGGTTGATCAATATTTGGCCCAGCCTCAGCGGGTCCCCTCTCAAGGCTGCCGGCACATCGGTCCCGACGTCGAACAGCAATTTGAGGCCCTTGTCCTGCGCCTTGATAACCGCTATATCGGCCAGGTGCGACATTACATCTTCCAGCGAGAAGTCAACGCATTCAAAATGCAGCTTGCCGGCTTCTATCTTCGAGAAATCGAGTATATCATTGATGAGCCCTAGCAGATGCTTTCCAGCAAAGTTGATCTTGTTGAGGTCAGCGACAAACTTACGCTGCCCGATCTCTTCCGCATCCTCAACCAGCATCTCGCTATAGCCTATGATTGCGTTCATGGGAGTGCGGAGTTCGTGGCTCATATTGGCAAGGAAGTCCGACTTGACTCTCGTAGCGTCTTCTGCAATTTCCTTTGCCTTTGCGAGGGCCTCTTCAGCCAGATGCCGGTCGGTGATGTCATGGATCTGCTCGATCGCGCCGGTGATGTCGCCCCTTGAATCGTGGAGAGGCCGGGCTGTCCCCAGCAGATAGCGCCTCCCGCCCGGCAGATTCGGCGCGTATATTTCTCCGACAAGCGTTTCGCCGGTCATCCTGATATTGGCGTAACCTCCTCTCTCAAGCTCCTCGGGATTCATTAAGGCAAAATCGACAAGAATACGCCGGCGCTCCCCGTAAAAAGGAAGCGCATACTCATAATCGCCCTTGCCGATTATGTCATCCGCTTTGATCCCTGTCAGGGTCTCTGTCGCCTTGTTCCAGGCCAGTACCCTGCCCTCGCGGTCTATAACAATAGTCGCGTCCGGCAGAAAGCTTATGATATCGGAAAACTTGCGCTCGGACTCCCTGAGTTCGGAGGTGCGTTCTTCGACCCTCTCCTCCAGCCGGTTCGTAAGTTCCCGCAGGTTTGATATCATCTGAGTAAAAGAATTACCCACGGATTCCAGCACGCCGTTCATGCCTTTAAAGGCCAAAGCCAGCGTCCCTATCTCGTCTGCAGAGCTAATA
>JADFXI010000037.1:0-20872 GCA_015233655.1 Nitrospirota bacterium
ATAGAGTCATTTCGAGAGCCACCTGTCGATATAGTAGGTACTGATCTTTTCATGCCTGAAAAAGACGTGCTGGAGACCATATGGGACCTCCGGAACGAATTCCCTGAAGTAGAGATTGTCGTGATATCGGGTGTGGCCACCGGCAATATGGATTTTTTTCAGGCCGCTATAGAGACAGGGGCGGTCCAGTGCATCAGGAAGCCGTTGTCGGTGGAGGATATTAAGGGAATTGTGGAATGATTGAGAAAATTAAAAAAGGCGGAAAAGCATTTTCTGCTTTTCCGCCACACCAACCACTTTCCGACTCTACTCACACAACAGGGCCAAAAGGGTGAACTCATCGTCCGTTCCCTTAACCATGCCGGCGATTTCTGCACTTACAAGCGGCCCGCTGAACACATCTCTGTTCATAGCATAAGAGGGACACCCGGCAAGAGTATTGTCCCATGCGATGCCGCTGCTGGTAGAAACAATTGGTCCATTGACGATTTCTCTGATCATCGCATACGAGTTAGCGTGGTCCAGTGTCGAGTCATACGCTATGCCGGAGCCAGGAGAAATACTCGGTCCATCGAAGGCTTCGCCGCTAAACGCATACAATTGACTGCTGCCATATATCATGCTTCCAACAAATACCGCTGCCAGTACTGCCAAACCTATGGTTAGAATCTTTTTCATTATGGTCACCTCCGTACATCGTTATAGCTAATTCCCGCTACCTGACTTTACTTTATTCTTGATTCAGAATATATGCAACTCGCGAAATCCATAAATAATCCCTTCTGCAGTCAATGCCAATCGATTCAGGATAGTTTTTATCTTGTTTTATATAATTCCTGCTTTTTTCGCCATTTCTGCCTTTTCCCGCAAGGGTGAAGTTGTTCTGCTGCCTGGTTCCGGTATGCTATAATTACAGTCCATGAGGATATTAAGTAAAAACAACGAAATCGCCGCGTTTCTTCAGTTACTCAAGAAGAGGGCTACCGGTGTGCATCCTGGTGTCGAAAGGGCTGTACAGGCTATATTGGCCGATGTAAAAAAGAAAGGGGATGCTGCAGTCGAGAAATATACCCGCAAGTTTGACGGTCATGACCTTCCGATGAGTATCAAGAAGGCGGAAATAAACAGATATGCCCGGAAAGCTGAAAAGAATATCGTAAAAGCGCTCGAAATAGCCGCAGCCAGGATCAGGAAATTCCATGAAAAACAAAAGGAAGAGTCATGGACATATAAGGTCAAAGGCGAAGTGCTGGGCCAGATAATCAGGCCGCTTGGGCGTGCCGGTGTCTATGTGCCTGGAGGCAAGGCCTCTTACCCGTCAACGGTACTGATGAATGTAATTCCGGCGCAAGTTGCCGGAGTCAAAGAAATTTGCTTGTGTGTGCCCACGCCTAAAGGAGAAATAAACCCTTATGTGATGGCTGCCATAGAGCTGCTTGGCGTGAGGGAGGTCTACAGGATAGGCGGGGCCCAGGCGATTGGCGCGATGGCATACGGGACAAAGACTGTTGGGAAAGTAGACAAAATAGTAGGTCCCGGAAATATCTATGTGGCCCTGGCCAAGAAAAAAGTTTACGGCGAAGTAGCCATTGATATGATTGCCGGTCCGAGCGAGATATTGATAATTGCTGATAAAACTGCAAATCCCGCCTTTGTTGCTGCTGATATGATAAGTCAGGCTGAACATGACGAGTTAGCGTCCTGCATATTGATAACAGATTCAGAAAGACTGACGCACGAAGTGGTCTGCGAACTCGAAGTGCAGATCAAGTCCCTGAAAAGAATGGAAATTGCAAAGAAATCGTTAAAACGGTTCGGCGCCATTATACTGACAGATGACCTGGGGAAGGCTGCTGCGATAGCTGATGATATTGCGCCGGAGCACCTTGAAATTATGACGCAACACCCTGAAAACCTGCTTGATTATATTCATAATGCCGGCGCTGTTTTTCTGGGCGCTTGGACTCCGGAGCCTTTAGGCGATTATGTTGCCGGTCCGAATCACACCCTACCGACCTGCGGCACAGCCAGGTTTTCATCTCCCCTGGGGGTATATGATTTTATCAAGAGGACGAGCCTCTTGCAATTTGACAGGAAAAGTTTTATGCTCATATCAGATACTGTAACGGCGATAGCTGATGTCGAGGGGCTTGAGGCGCATGCCAACACTGTCAGAATCAGGAAGGCTTGCAGGAAGTAAAAAATTTAGAGCGTGAAGTAAAAGGTGATGAAATGGCGACAAACAGTGCAGCTCATATAACAAATATCTTAACCGATACGCATCAACAGCAGCAGCCAAAGAAAGCAAATACCGTGCAGGCTCAGCCACAGGCTGCGAGGCCACAACGTAATGCGCCGGCTCCGGCATCTGGAGATGTAACAGTCACATTAAGCGCTGCAGGCAGAAGGGCTGCCGCAACCGCTACCGCGACTGCTAATGCGGTAAGTGCAGCAGCTGCAAATGAGAATACCAATCGGGTAGCTAACAATAATGCGGTGAGGCCGGCTTCACATCAGCAACAGCAGCAGACACAGAAGACCATCAATCGTATCGGCGGCGCGGCTTAAGTCAAGAGTTTTTCAATAATAATATATCCGCCGCATGGGGGGAGTGAACCATCCTCCCTGAAATCGCAGCCGTCAAGCACGAAATCGCACTTATCACAGACAAGCTTTTTTATGTAGTCATCTGCCTCAAAAGTATACTCGTCCGGACGTTCCAGGGCTTTTGAAAGCTCGACCATTGAGCTGAGTTCGACAAGCGTAAGATTTTTCTTTAAGAACTGATAGGTGCCGCAGCAGAGGTCTTCCTTCCCTTCCTTGTAGAAGGAACAGAACCTTTTGCAGATTATGCCGACATGGTCGTCATCTTTCATCCGGTAGACTCCTCAAGCCAGTTCAGGTAGTCTTCGGCCCCTTCGACAATAGGCAGCGCAACAATTTCCGGGACCGTATAACTGTGAAGTTCCTTCACTCTGTCTCGAAGTGAAGCAAACAATTGTTTCCGGGTTTTCACGATAAGGAGCACCTCGGCGTCGTCCTCTATCTTTTCCTGCCAGCGATAAATGGAGCGGACCTGCCTGACTATGTTTACGCAGGCCGCCAGACGCTCTTCAACAAGTGTCCGCGCAATTTTAGCACCCTCTTCCTCACTGGGAGCCGTAATATAAACGGCTATAGCTTCCATGTCCTGACCGACTCCTTTTTTACAGGAAAAATAATGCTATCCATATCGCAACGCCGCCTGCGGTCGAGACGACGACCGCCAGGACGGCCCTGTTGGTTTCAAACTCAAATAATGAAGTATTGTCGACTTTGAATATACTCTGCACAGGCAGCTCTTCGACGGTTTTGTCGTGCGATATGAATGCGATGCCATGCCGGAAGGCTATTGCCTTGCCGTAAATGTCCCCTTTTATAGAGAGGGCGGTTACGGTTTTATTTATCAAGGCCTTTTCCATATCTACCGCGAAAAGCTGATAATAACCCCAAAGAATGCAACCTATGCCTGCTGCTGCAATGATTGTTTTCCAACCCGTCATAAAGCTGCATTCCCTTAACTATAGAGTCGATAAGATGCCGTTCTTAAGCAGGCATATTCTTGATTTGTCTTTAGCCGTCAGGGTGACAGTAGGCTTGAAGAAGACGAAGTCCTGATGAAATGGGGTGCTGACTTTTCCTCCGAAGGAACTGTTGTCACCAAGCGCTATATGTATAGTCCCGAGTATTTTTTCGGATTCCAGAATATTGTCAGGCCTTATTGCCATGTCATTAGTGCCGATGCCGAACTCAGCGATGTTCCTGTTCTCAGGCCGTTCCGCGAGCTTGGCCTTGAGTACGGACGCAAATGGCTCGTCTCCGGAGATTGACTGCACCAGACCATCTTTTATGACAAGGCTTACCGGGTTATTTAACTTCCGCGTCGGCGCCCAGTCCAATATAAGCGTCCCCTGGGCAGAACCCTCAAGAGGAGCGAAGAAAACCTCACCTGCAGGCAGGTTACCAAAAGCGCCTTGCCTGGTAAGGATGCCAGTGTCAGCCAGGGCCTTCCGGCCCTTCTTCGAGACCGTAAGCTCTGATCCATTCGGAGTTGTGACCTTCAGAGTTTCCGCGCCGTTTACAATCTTTGCTATTGCCCTAGTTTTTTTTGCGAGTGCCTTCCAGTCCGTTCCCATCGGGCCGTCAAGCATGGAGATATCGAAGAGAGGCATGCTTGCATAGCGGGTGGCGCACAAATCAGTCAAGAAACTTCTGAACTGCGTATGGCTGGTGGAATAATTGGAGAGAGAGATTACCGCCTCAATCGCGTCCTTCTTATGTCTGGATATTATGGCCTTGGCCTCGTTCAGACCGTCCCCGGCCAGCGCCTTTCTAATCAGGGCATCCAGGAGACCGGCCCTTTTTAGCAGGGTGGTGGACTTGCTGCCAAAGGCTATGTTCCAGAGGTCCTCAGGCGGTTCCGCACCGTGACTGCCTGTAGCGGTAAACTCATGGTAGATAATTTTTCTTGCGTAGGTCTTTCCGATCTCGGCTGTAAGAATAGCCAGGTCTCTCAGTAGTTCTCTTCTGGAACTTTCCTGTTCAACTGTTTTTTCAGCACCCGAAAGGGTATCGGTAAATACCAGGACCCGCTCATGTTTCTTTATGCCGAGGTTAACTGTATAAATCGACCTTAGCGCGGCGGTATTCATGCAAAGGCGAGTTCCATCTGTTCGGTCTGCTTGCCCGGAAATCCGATGGGATATCTGTTATCGAAACATGCGGTGCAATAGTTTTCGGGATGGGGAACGACGCTTTTTAATCCATCTATGCTGAGATAGGCGAGACTGTCTGCGGTCAGGTATTTTCTAATCTCTTCTGTCATGTGGTTGGAGGCTATCAGTTCATAACGCGTAGGAGTATCTATCCCATAAAAACATGGGCCTATAGTCGGGGGTGAGCTGATCCTCACATGAACCTCTTTGGCCCCACCGACCTCTCTTATCATTTTTACTATCTTCTTGCTTGTGGTGCCCCGAACAATGGAATCGTCTATCACAACTACCCGTTTCCCTTTAAGAAGGTCCCGTACCGGGTTGAGCTTGATCTTTACGCCGAAGTGCCGGATACTCTGTTTGGGCTCTATGAAGGTCCTGCCTATATAATGGTTTCGTATCAGCCCGAAATCAAATGGGATCTTCGACTGCTCGGCAAAACCGATTGCAGCCGGCACTCCGGAATCAGGAACAGGTATTACGATGTCAGCGTCAACATAGGATTCAATGGCGAGCTGTTTGCCGAAATTCCTGCGCATCGTGTTTACACATATATGGTCGAAAATGTAGCTGTCAGGACGGGCAAAGTAGATAAACTCAAAAACACAATGCGCCTTTCTCTGGCTTGGCACCGCCTTTATGGAACGAAGCCCGTTGCGGTCTATTATGACTAATTCGCCCGGTTCCACGTCTCTTATGTATTCAGCGCCAATCAGATCAAACGCAGAGGTCTCGGAGGCCACTACATACGCTCCATCTACGGTCCCTATCGCAAGGGGCCTTACCCCGAAGGGGTCGCGCGCAATGATAAGTTCCGATTCTCGGAGGAACAGGAGACTGTAAGCGCCGCTGACTTGTTGAAGGGCGTCGACTATGCGTTCATAGGGGTCGTCGTGTTTTGATCGCGCAATCAGGTGAAGCAGCACCTCGCTGTCTGATGTGGAATGGAATATGGCCCCTTTTGCTTCCAGCTCAGCCCTCAGCTGTTCTGCGTTAACAAGGTTTCCGTTATGGGCCAGGGCTATGGAGCCTAATGCGTAGTTTGCGGTAAGAGGTTGAACGTTTTTGAGTCCGCTGCCGCCTGCAGTCGAATACCTGTTGTGGCCTATGGCGAATGCGCCGGGAAGACGTTTAAGCCGTTTCTCGCTGAAAATGTCGGCAACCAGTCCGATGGCCTTTTCGAGATGAAGGGTCCTGCCGTCGGAAGAGCAGATGCCAGCGCCTTCCTGACCGCGGTGCTGAAGGGCATAAAGTCCGAGATAGGTAAGGTTCGCTGCTTCAGGATGGTTGAAAACACCGAATACTCCGCATTCTTCATGGATATCATGAATGGGCAAGGTAAGCGGCCTGCAACATCCCTGTTTCATGCAATCATACTCTCTTTATCCTGCAAAGTCCGACATGAGCCATTAGAGAAAATTTACCGCAGTCATTTATAATATGAGAAAGGCATCTGCGCTGAATGATTAATACTTTTCGTGCAATGGCCATCAATATTATCTATATTAGCATAAACCGATGGGTGATTTTAAATTACAAAGCGCTTTTACTCCTAAAGGAGACCAGCCCAACGCAATTGAAGAGCTGACCTCGGGGGTTATCAAGGGTGACAGTCATCAGGTGCTGCTTGGGGTCACAGGCTCGGGCAAGACCTTCAGTATAGCGCATGTAATCGCAAACCTTAACAAGCCTGCCCTGATAATCGCACACAACAAGGCCCTGGCAGCACAGCTATACGGTGAATTCAAAGAATTGTTCCCTGAGAACGCTGTAGAGTTCTTCGTGAGTTATTATGACTACTACCAGCCTGAGGCATATCTCCCTTCCACAGACACCTATATAGAGAAAGATTCCATGGTAAACGACGACATAGACAGGTTAAGGCATTCCGCAACCATGTCCATCCTGGAAAGGAAAGATGTTATTGTGGTG
Organism: Nitrospirota bacterium; assembly: GCA_015233655.1. Classification (GTDB taxonomy): domain Bacteria; phylum Nitrospirota; class Thermodesulfovibrionia; order Thermodesulfovibrionales; family Dissulfurispiraceae; genus JADFXI01. The sequence goes on from JADFXI010000037.1 coordinate 6,687, forward strand.
GCCTCTGTTTCGTGTATTTACGGCATAGGATCTCCTGAAGACTATCTCAGCATGCACATCTTTGTCGAGGAGGGCACGAGGATCAAAAGGGATGATTTTCTGCGTCAGCTTGTAGACATCCTTTATGTACGCTCTGATGTCGAATTCAAACGGGGAAACTTCAGAGTCAGAGGAGATATGGTCGAAATCCACCCCGCCTTTTCCCAGGACAGGGCCGTGAGAGTAGAATTTTTCGGTGATGATATCGACGCCATCCATGAGTTCGATCCCCTTACGGGCGAGCGTTTAAAAAGGATGCACAAGCTGACTCTCTATCCCAACAGCCACTGGATAACACCTGAGGCGAAACTGAAAAAGGCGTTCAAAGGCATAGAGAAAGAACTCGAAGATCGGACCAGGTATTTCAGAAACAGCGGAGAGATAGCCTTTGCCCAGAGAATCGAGCAGCGCACCCGCTTTGACCTTGAAATGCTGAAGGAGTTCGGATATTGCCACGGCATCGAAAACTATTCCAGACACTTGAGCGGAAGACTTCCCGGAGATCCCCCCTTCACACTTATCGATTACCTTATCAGCGGACCTTCGAAGGGTGACTTTATGATGATAATCGACGAGTCTCATGCCACGGTGCCACAGATAGGCGGCATGTATGAAGGAGACCGTTCGAGGAAGCAGACATTGGTGAATTACGGGTTCCGTCTTCCTTCGGCTATGGACAACAGGCCGCTGAGATTCGATGAGTTCGAACAGCGCATGCGCCAGACAATTTATGTATCGGCGACCCCCGGTAATTATGAGACCGAAAAGGCGAGCGGCAAAGTAATTCAGCAGGTAATTCGTCCGACAGGTCTGATGGACCCCAAAATGATCGTCAGGCCCGTTAGCGGGCAGGTGGATAACTTGCTGGGTGACATAAGGAAGAGGGCCGCAAAGGGAGAAAGGGTGCTTATAACCACGCTGACGAAAAAAATGGCCGAAGACCTGACCGATTTTTATACCGAAATCGGTGTTAAGGCCAGGTACCTTCACTCAGACATTGATACGCTCGAAAGAATAGAAATCCTTCGGGACCTCCGGCTGGGCACATTCGATGTCCTGATAGGCGTCAATCTTCTCAGGGAGGGACTCGATCTCCCCGAGGTTTCTCTTGTCGCCATCTTCGACGCTGACAAGGAGGGGTTTCTGAGGTCCGAGCGCTCGATAATCCAGACCGCGGGCCGCGCCGCACGCAACGTCAACGGCGAAGTGATACTCTATGCCGACACGATAACACGCTCTATGAAGAAGGCCATTGATGAAACAGAGCGAAGAAGAAAACTGCAGGGGGATTATAACAAGAAGATGGGAATCACCCCTGAAACAATTAAAAGCAGCATCAAAGATGTTCTCGGTTCGATCTATGAGACGGATTACTACACGGTGGCCGCAGTTGCCGAAGATACGGCGGGTTATGATCTGGACGAGAGTGCTGTCAAGAGATTGGAAGCAGAGATGAAAGAGGCGGCGAAAAAGCTCGATTTCGAGAAAGCCGCTGAACTGAGAGATAAAATCAAAGTCATAAGAGAAAAGATACTCATGTCCGGCGCAGGCGGCAGATAAAGCTACTCGTTTTGAGCAAATACTAATTTCCTACTAATTATCTTGAAATTAGTATTTATTGACAAATTCTAAATAATAATCTAAACTAAATTAGTATTTAGCTTTGATTTAGGGCTAAATACTAATTTTATACTAATTAATATCAAATTAGTATTTGGAGACAACTCATTGAAAATACCCGAAAAAGCTCCAGATTGGGGCAAGTTGTCAAATGAATGCATTAATGCTGATCTTGCAACGAAAACCATCGATATCGTAAGGAAGGCAAACAGCGAATACTTGTACTGGGATGATTTCAAGTATCAGCCGATGCTTGATGGGGTTACGCATGAAGCCGCATGGGCCATGTTAAAGACATTGCGGCTCTTTCAGACGCGACGTATTTCTCTTGCCGATTCGTCGGGACGCTATTTTGGCTACTGGCTTCCGGATTGTGTCCTCAAGGAGATTCATTATATAGACCAGCAGGCTGGCGGGGCCATTCTGGCTGAACACCCTTTAGTCCATTCAGAAGAGAAACAGCGATATATGATAAGGTCAATAGTCGAAGAGGCAATATCATCAAGCGAGATAGAGGGTGCGGTAACAACAAGGGTTGTCGCAAAGGAAATGCTAAGGACAGGCAGAAAGCCGGCGGACCGCTCGGAGCACATGATATACAATAACTACCGCTCAATGCAGATGATAAAGAGACATCTGTCAGAGCCGCTAACCATAGACCTGATAAAAAGAATTCACGCCTCCATGACAGAGAGCACTCTTGAAATTCCTTCATGGGCGGGCAGGTTCAGGACGCCCGAAGATGAGGAGATTCATGTCTTCGACAGCGACGGGCAGATCCTCCATGCGCCGCCCAAGGCCGCTGATGTCCTTGTGTCGATGCAGAATCTGTGCAACTTTGCAAACGTCGACACTGAGGACGAATTCGTGAATCCGATTATAAAAGGCATACTAATTCACTTCTGGCTTGCGTATGTACATCCCTTTATGGATGGCAACGGACGCACCGCAAGGGCGCTTTTCTACTGGTACATGCTCAAACATAATTATTGGCTGTTCGAATACCTTTCGGTGTCCACTGCTATTTTAAGAGCGCGGTCCCAATACTACAAGTCGTTTCTTTATTCCGAAATCGATGACAATGACGTCACGTATTTCATTGTATATAACCTCAAGGCCATTCATAGGGCATTGGAAATACTCAATGCATACATTGAAAGGAAACAGAAAGAAAAGAGACATACGTATCGCTTTGCCGAGATATACCCGGCTTTGAACCTGCGTCAGCGCGCCCTTCTTGCCAGCGCACTCGAAAGACCTAAGGAAACATATACAATCGAGACCCATTCAAACGTACATGGCGTAACTTACCAGACAGCACGGACCGATTTGCTTGGGCTGAAAGATATGGGACTTCTCGATCTGCGAAAGGAAGGCAAAAAGTTCATATTCACGCCGGTTGCCGACATTGCAATAAAGCTTGATAGAGGAACAGAGGAAAGATAAGGCCTATCAAAAAATGATTTTCACGTCAAAAACGTTAAGCCATTGTTAATTCCCCTCTCCGTGCATGAAAAGGGCATTCCAGCGGTCTCCACAGGTAGGATATTTCCTGCAGATTGCTTCTCGTTCAAAGGCAAAGTCTCTGCTTCCCCACGGTTGCAGTTTTTTTATTTGCTCTGCAGCCCTCAGGAAAAAATCACCGAGGCTGTTATTAATTTGAACTAATTTCTCAACCCTAAGGCTATCGCCATAGAAATGAAAAACAATATTTTCCTGTGTCGATATCAAATTAAATATCCGTTCCCCTTCATTTTCCGCCATGTGGTAATCAATCCACGTCTCGAAAAAATGATTTATATCAGGACCTATCATGAACATTATCGTCAGCAATCCTATCCCGTTTTGAACAAACAAACCCGAGACAACAGTGACAACAGGCTCTCTAAGGTTATGGAGGATCGTATCTGACTTCTCGCGCACGAGAAAACAGACAGACTCTTCCGGATGGTATAGGTGCGCGCAAAAAACGCTGCCGGGTCGCATGTTGAAGATAAACTGTTTAGGATCAGATATCATTGGCTATTTCTATCCCTCAGTACCTTTCAAACACTATAAATGTTGTGTTCAATCTGACAGCAGGCAATAAATTAACCATTACTTACCTACTTTCAGTCTATAGCACGAAATGTGATTTTGCAACAATAGTCGAATTTTAGTGTGAATCATATTCCAAATACATAACTTGCTACATAACGCCAATAACATTAATGTTGCAAAATCGTATTTAATCAAGTAAATTTAATATAGGTAAATAATGGTTAAAACTATGTCCAACTATGAAAACTAGAGCTTGCTCGCCGATACGATCGACCACTGGATCTGATATGCATGTGCAGGATGTAATGACCAGGGGAGTGCTGTCCATTCAGAAATTTGAAAGTATTATGCATGTGGCACAGATTTTATCCGAAAGAAATATAAGCGGACTTCCGGTTGTTGACAAGAAGAATCATGTTATCGGCATTATCACTCAGGCCGATATTCTCTCTATAATGGGGATAAGAAAAGAAAACACCTTCAAGGACCTGCTAAAACTTATACTGGGCGAATCGCTTCCGGAGTGCAAGATGGGAGACTTTGTGGGAGATGTTATGACTTCACCGGCAGCTACCATAACGCCCCAGGCCACTATCACTGATGTCGTTCGGATGATGGATGAAAAGAGCATCAGGAGATTGCCGGTGGTGGATGACAACAATGTGCTCGTAGGCATCATTTCGCGGGCTGATATTCTTAAAGCGGTAATAAAAAAACTGACATAGACTTGTAAGGACCGACAAAAAGGATAAAAACATGGCACTTTTTCCAAAAAAAGTAGATTTCTTTGAATTGTTCGACAGGGCCGCACTGAATGTCACCAGGGGCGCTACCATTCTCGTCGATCTTATGGAGCATTTCGATAAGGCTGGAGACCTCGCAAAGCAGCTTTACGAGGTCGAGCAGGAAGGGGACATGCTGACACATGACATTATGAAAAAACTCAACAAGACCTTTATTACTCCTATCGACCGCGAGGACCTTTACGCACTTGCTTCGCGCCTGGACGATGTTATCGATCTTATCTGGGCGGCGGTGGACAGGATGACCGTATTCAAAATAAAAGACTCCACAAAAGAAGCTATTTCCATGTCGAAAGATCTCCTCACAACCGCCGAGGTCATTCAAAAAACTTTCGAGAAGCTCAAGGAAAAGAACTACGCCCATGTTCAGGAATACTGTATCGAGATAAACAGACTCGAAAACAGGATCGACCGGGACTTCAGGGACGCCCTTGGACGACTTTTTGAAGAAGTCACAGATCCAATCTTAATCATCAAATGGAAAGAAATTTACGAACATCTCGAAGACGCCTCGGACCGTTGCGAAGATGTGGCCAATATCCTGGAAGGCATCGTTCTCAAAAATGCATGAAACCTATTTTTTGCTCGTCTTTGTAATAGTTTTATCGGTTATTTTTGACTTCATCAACGGTTTCCACGACACCGCAAACGCCATCGCCACCTCTGTATCCACGAAGGTCCTCTCTCCCCGGACAGCAGTAATCATGGCAGCAATACTCAATATGGTCGGCGCCTTGTCGGGGACTGCGGTGGCCCATACTGTAGGAGCAGGCATTGTAGAAGCCATCAGTGTAACTCAGGTCACTATCATTTCGGCCCTGTTGTCAGCCATCATATGGGACCTTATTACCTGGTATTTCGGGCTCCCCACCTCATCCAGTCACGCTCTTATTTCGAGTATTGTGGGCGCGGCCATCGCAACCTCCGGCACCGAGGTGGTTATCAGGACAGGCGTATACAAGGTCTTTCTCGGGCTTATCCTTTCCCCGGCCATTGCGCTGGTGATCGGATACCTTTTCATGATTCTGCTGATGCGGATTTTCGGCCACACCTCGCCGGCCATGGTCAACACCATATTCAGCAGGCTCCAGATAGGCTCCGCAGCGTATATGGCCTTCAGCCACGGCAGCAATGACGCTCAGAAGACAATGGGTATTATAACCATGGCGCTGGTGAGCTATTACAAACTCCCTGACTTCCATGTCCCCTTTTGGGTAATTATTCTCTGCGCCGTCGCAATGGCTATGGGCACTGCGTTGGGAGGGTGGAGGATTATCAAGACTCTCGGTGTGCGTCTCGTACACCTCCGGCCAATTCACGGCTTCGCCGCTGAAGCCTCGGCAGCAACGCTCATAGAGATAGCCTCGCGCATCGGCCTCCCCCTTTCGACGACTCATGTAATTTCCTCTACAATAATGGGTGTGGGCGCGTCCAAGAGGCTTTCAGCCGTGCGATGGGGGATCGGGGGTAACATCATTATGGCATGGATTCTGACCATACCCTCATGCGGACTTCTTGCATGGGGACTTTGCAAAGTCACTATGATATTATTGTAACGAGGAGGAAAGATGAAGAGTGGCTTTGTTCTTTTGGCGGTGGCAGCCGTATTTCTGTGCTTTTCACCGGCATCAGCGGATGAAATGATAAATGGGGTTGGAGCGTCATTTGCCACTCCTGTCTACCAGGCGTGGGCCCATGATTACGACAAGCAGACAGGGATAAAGCTGAATTATCAGTCAATCGGTTCCGGCGGCGGCATAAGGCAGATTATAGAGAGAACAGTTGATTTCGGCGCATCCGATGATCCCTTGACGCCTGAAAGATTAAAACGGTTCAACCTTCTCCAGTTCCCCACAATGATAGGCGGAGTTGTCCTTGTGGTAAACATTGATGGGGTCAAAGAGGGTCAGATGAAGATGGATTCCGAAGCTGTCTGCAAGATTTACCTTGGCGACATAACGTACTGGGATGATGCAAAGATTAAGGGGCTGAATCCATTACTCAAGCTGCCGCACGCCGCAATATCTGTTGTATACCGGGCTGACGCATCAGGCTCGACTGCCATATTCACCAACTATCTTGCCGGTACATGCAAAGACTTTAAGTCCAGTGTTGGAGAGGGGACCTCAGTTAAGTGGCCGGTCGGCATTGGCGGCAAGGGCAACGAAGGAGTTACCAACTATGTACAGAGAAGTGTCAACTCAATCGGATACGTACAATTTGCATATGCCAAACTGAACAAGCTCACGTATGTCATGCTAAAAAACAGGGCCGGCAAATTTGTCGAGCCGGGCTTTGAAACTTTTAAAGCTGCTGCCGGTTCTGCGAAATTCAGCGTGAAGAATGATTTTTATGTATGGCTCAATAATACCTGGGGCAAAGAAGCGTGGCCTATTACTGGAGCGACCTTTATTCTCCTAGCAAAAGACCGCAAGGAGATCGGTGTAACGGCGACAAAATTTTTCGACTGGGCATTTAAAAACGGAGATCCTAAGGTTAAAGAACTTGTCTATGTGCCTCTTCCGAAGACTCTGAAAGATAAAATAAGAGCATACTGGAAAGCTAACGGAATTTACTAAGTGCGCATGGAACAAATGATCGGACCCGGCACCGGGGTCGCCGGGACACCCCTCGACTGCATCGTCATCGGGGCTGGTCCGGGGGGCCTGCAAGCCTGCATCCACCTATGCCGCTACAACTTTCGAGTACTGCTCTTCCACCGTCCTGGTGGGCGGACCTACCACGCGAAACACATAGAGAACTACCTGGGCCATCGCATCGTCGCGGGACCTGACCTATTGGAAACTGGCCTCGCCCAGGCTGAGAGCTTCGGCGTCACCGTGGCGCGCGCCAAGGTTGATCGCGTCGAGGTCCGTGAAGGGTTTTTTGAGGTGCAGGCTGCAGGTAAGACTTACAAATCACGTTTTGTCATCGCTGCCTCCGGGGCCAGGGAGAGCCTCGCGCCTTTCAAGAACCTGCAGCGTTTCTTCGGCAAATCCTACTTTACCTGCATGATCTGCGACGGCTACCGCACTACCGGCAAGAAGCTGCTTGTCATAGACCGCACCATCAACGGCGTGCGTCTCAGCGTCGGCATGAAGCAGATGTTCACCGGCGACGTCACATTCCTCGCCCATGGCTTCTCCCCGCTGCCTCCGTATGCGGCATTGCTAGAAGAGGAGGGGATCGGCCTGGTTGAGGGTCGGCCGGAGGAGCTTCTTGGCGAGGATAGCCTCGAGGGGGTGCGGCTCGCCGATGGACGTGTTATCCCATGCGAGGTCATACTGGGTTGGGGAGGTATCACCCTAAACGATGAGTATCTCGAGGGACTCCCCCTGGAACGCGATGCCGAAGGGTTCAAGATCGTGACGAGGAGTTATGGCGAGTCGAGCATCCCAGGTCTATTTGTCCTTGGCGCTTTACGCCAGGGCCATTCCCAGGCGATCATCTCCGCCGGCCAGGGGGCCGAGGCGGCGATAGAGATCAGCACGAGGATCGTCGAATTATAAAACCGGGGCCAATGGACATGTCAAAGTTCCCAAGACAAACCTGCACTAATCAGCCAGAAGCGAACCTACCTTTGCTGCATCAAGCCGGTATATTTGTCCCAATTGCTGGCTGGACATGGACGCGATGCCGTTTAATATCGGGTTTATTGTCGCAGACATTAATGCAGATGAGATAGTGACCTTATCCTCTGCAGGCGATAATTCCGGTTGGGAGACAGGTGCCCTGGATTCTTCTGTGGCTGGATCTATCTTGGCTTTCTGGTGATTATAGTTTGGCAGGTTGTTTCCTATTATCACTGACATATTACGCACCTCCTCTTAATTACATCACCTGTTAAATTGCAATTTATGTTCCAGCAGACTTCACAATAGAAATGCAGGCTAACTCGTTATAATTAAAGTAATTCCAAAAATTCTTAAGCCTTCCAACATTAGATTGCTCTCTGTTTTATGTGTGTAATTTTTTTCGCAATGGAATTTTTTTCCGCCTTAAATGAGACTGAAGATGATGAGACTGAAAACTATGCACAGTCTTCTTAAGCACGAAGTTGAAGTGAAAAAGATGCTATTTAATTCTCTTCGAAATCGCCTTGAACTCTTCTGTCCCCGCAACTCTGAGCAACTGAAAGAGCACTGTTTCGGTGCAGGTGATTATAGCCCCGGCATCCCGCATGAATTCCGTACCGACTTTCCAGTTGTCCCTTGTCCGTGAGCATACGGCATCCTGGACAAGATGCACGTTAAACCCTTTATCCAGCAGGCTTGCACATGTCTGAAGGACGCATATGTGAGTTTCCATACCGGCCAGGATGACGGTTTTCTTATTGAGCGCTTTTATGGAGGCCATAAAGGCAGGCTCGCCGCAGCAATCGAAGGCGACCTTTTCGACGGGCTGGTAGGCAGCGAGTGCCTCACGTATTTCGCCGACTGTCTGACCGAGCCCCTTGGGATACTGCTCGGTCAACAAGACAGGGATATTCTGCATCTTGGCAAGCTCTATTAGATGCAGGCAGTTATTAATTACGGTATCACGCATCTCCATAGTGACGGCAAGTTTTTCCTGAATATCGACAATAAGCAGTAAGCTCTCTTTTTTGTCAGGGAAATAATTAATCATATAATCCTCTCGCTAAACCGTGGAGTTAAACTTTTTTCATTATACCATATCAGAAAAAGCACTTAAGAGAAAGGAAAAGTTGAAAAAAATTTTGTTGTTGTTATAGCATTGGTTAAGATATGCATTTCCCGAAATATTTGCAGGAGAATAACATCATGACAAAAAAAGCGCTAATGGTATTGCTCATTATTTCTGTCCTTGCACCGGCCATCGCCTTTGCCGGCGATAAAGTCGACGAAAAAATTGCGATGATTCTGGACTCCAGGGTTGGATGGATGGAACGGGTCAAGCTGATGGATGAAGTGGCGCCTGCAGGAATCCCGAAGGTAAAGGAAACCCTCGCCAATGTTTTCTATGACAGCATGGTAAATTTTGGTTGTCCATCGATGCTTTACCATGCTGTAAGCGGTTTGAGGTATTTCCCGTACGACAGCAAGGCAATCGAAGTTGCAAGGGAAGGAATGGGCAACAGGGAGCCGTTGGTCAGAATGATCAGCATAGAGGTTTTGGGCATGATAGGGTCGGAAAACGATATTGATTATCTGAGGCCGTTTTTGGCGAGCAGACATTCATTCGAGTCCAGCACGGCGCAAGTCGCAATCGACACTATCATAAAGAGGACCAGGATGGTCGAAAAAAAGCTTTAGGCAGCGCGAAAGACAAGAGATTTGTGTGAAAAAAGGGCATATTGAGTCAAAAAGTTAAAAAAGTTACGGAACGCGTCAGCTTCCCCGAAGATGAGAAATTACGGCCGTGGCTTCCGCTGCTTTTGGATGCATACGCCATAATCGACAAAGGTGTTTCTATTGCCGTCCGTGAACATGAGAAAGAATACAAGAGCAAGTTGGCTTGTAAAAAAGGCTGCGGCCATTGTTGCCGCACCCATAGCGACATCCCTCTGTACCCTTTGGAAATGGTCGGTATCTATTGGTACTCTATCGAAAAATCAGGCCGGCCCCTGCGCGGCATTATAAAAAAACAGCTGCTGGAATACCGGAAAGGGGACCCTTGCCCTTTTCAGGTTGACAACGCATGCGCCATTCATACGGTCCGTCCTCTGGCATGCAGACAGTTCAACGTCTTCTCAAGGCCTTGCTCAGAAGGCGAAGACCCGTACTATACCCGAAGGATCGATGTCTTGACCCCTATCGAAAAATATACACATGAGGCCATAAAGATGATGCTTCCCTTTTACGGAATTACGGATGAATCGGCGAAAGTCCAGGCTGTCAAAACCGGTTTCATTCACACGCAGGTGCAGGTTCTGCAGGCTTGCAAGTGGGAAGAACTTGCGCTCAGGATCGGCGAATAATTTACATGCTGATTAATTGGGGATACTTTGAGAAACAAACTCACAAGCCCTTGTAATGGCCTCTTCAAGGGTGATTTCGCCCACATCAATGATTAGCTCCGGGTTCAGCGGTTCTTCATAAGGGGCTTGCATGCCGGGAACCGGCGAACCGGCCTTGCCTTTTGCATATATGTCTCTTGGCGCTCCATGTCTGTCGCTGCGAGATGCTTCCCGTTCAGCGCAGACTGCCAGAGGACATTTCAGGTAGATTTCGATGAAATGCGGGATTACTTGACGCGCCGTCTCCCGCCATTTTCGCATATTTCCGGTTGCATCGATTATAACTGAATGCCCGAGTGCGGAAATGGTCATTGCAGTAAATACAATGGCCCGGTAGACGATATCTCTTTCAGCTTCGCTATAAGCAGGCTTAGGCGTGACCACTTTCCTCAATTCGTCCATCCGTAGAATGACGAACTCGGGAAATCGCTCCTTGATCCCGTCGGTCAGGCTGCTCTTTCCGCTGCCCGGCAGACCCGTAATCCAGATGACAATACCGTTCACTACTAAAGCATACCACAGTACCTAATTTCTTTTTCTGGGCAGTTGCTCTCTTGTTTCCTGGCAATCACGGCAGAACAATGCAAATGGGATGACCTTCAATCTTTCCATGCCTATCTCTTCACCGCATTCGTCGCAGTAGCCGTAATTCCCGTCTTCGAGTCTCTTAAGGGCCTGGTCGATCTTTCTGATGCTTTCCATTTGAGTATCGAACTGCCTGCAACTCATATGCTCGAACTGATAGAAGACTGAACAGTCGCCCTGTTCTTGCCCTGCTGCAATGGTCTGCCTGTTTTCGCCGGACATAAACTTCTTCATCCCATCTGCGGAACTTCTGATGATCTCTTGCCTTTTCTCATACAGCATCCTTCTGAAATTCTCTCTCGATGATAGTTCTGACATAAAAAACCCCCTTTTGTCGTGAAGATCATGCGCCCGAGATTAATCTGAGTTAACTATACACCCTCATCATTAAGCTAGGATTACAATGATATTAAGAAAATGTTACAAGGCATATCCCGTTGATTTGATGAGGAATTTGCCATTGTAAAACGACGAGGCCATCTTGATGGCCAATACAATGTCCGGTTTTGACGCACGCGGCGCGCGTTGATTTAATTGTTCCGGTTGGATTACATTTGACTATGGTTAGAATTGTGACACAAGTGCTAATGGGTCTTATGCTGTTGTTCGGCACCATAACGATTACCCCGAAGCTGCTGCTTATGCTGAGACAGAAAAACCTGCCCCGCGCACTCTATTATCTTATTCTGTGGTGTATATCGCTCGCATTTGCCCTGATGGCATTTTATGCTGCTTCGGCATAACGGCCCTTCACAGAAACCGTCACCTGTTGGCAGAGATATCCAACATGACTTATGATATATGAGTGGGATATTACGAATTCGCTATTACGTCGGCAGATGAATCACGCGATGCGCTTATGCAGAGACTATCGGCAGGTGGATGTATAGGATTCGTCGAGCACGAAACCCACTTCATTGCATATTTCCACGACATAACGGGAATCACAAACATACTCAGTGAATTGTCCTTATGTAAAACGGTCCTTAAGGATGCGGGACTCCAGGACGGACTCTCTTTCGATTATTCTTTCATTTCCGAACGCGACTGGAACGAGTCATGGAAGAATAAATTTAAACCGATTGATGTCGGCTGTTTCTCTATTCTGCCGCCATGGGAGGGGCCAAAAAAAGAGTGTATCAATCTGATCATCGATCCTGGAATGGCCTTCGGCACCGGACATCATGAAACGACGAGGACATGTCTCGGGCTTATCGAACGCTTCTCGCGCAAGTGCGCCAAAGACAGCTTCCTGGATGTCGGCACCGGTACCGGCATTCTTGCCATAGCCGCGTCGTTGCTCGGGTTCCGCCGCATTGTAGGCGTTGATACCGACCCTCTGGCAGTAGATGCCGCTACGAGGAATGCCGCCCTCAATAACCTGAACAATATCTTCATTCATGAAGGGACAGCAGCACCTGCGCTTGGCACATTCGACTTCATTGCCGCCAACCTAATGTCAGAAATACTTATCAAGATAGCCCCGGATCTGGCACCCTGCCTTAATCAGGGATGCATCGCCCTCCTGTCAGGCATGCTGGTCGGCCAGGAAGACGGCGTGATAACGGCAATGGAGCGGCAGGGACTTGAATCCCTGGGGAAACATGTCGATGGCCGCTGGGTATCTGTGCTGATGATACGCTCTTGTCCGAACAACGGGTAGCTACTGCTGCCGCTGGACGAAAAAAGGCAGCCTATTATTTCACTACCTTTATGGTGCCGTCCGCCAGATAGCCGGCCTTTCTTAACTCCTGTATATATGCAACATCGTTAGACCAGTCGACGGTGACATCTAGTTTTCCGGTCCCCTTTTCCGAGGCCGCCTGGAGACGAAACTCATATTCACCAGGGTCAAGCTTCGCAGCAAGTCCGGTGAAATCAAAGTCTTCGTTAATAGCAACAATCACGTCCTTCCGGGCCACGGACAATTGCGGACGAAAAATTCCGCCCTCCTGCTTTGCCTGTTTGTACGACGAATATTTTCCTGCAGGAAGATTCACTTGCTTTACATACAGCACTACACGGAACTTCTTTCCTCCCGAGGACTGCGGCCCGGCGCTGTCGGTCATGCATATCAAGGCAAACATGGGCTTGCTGAAGTTGAGCGTTGTCACAGGCTTGGGCAGAGGAGTATCCCTCGAGATTTCTTGATCAAAAAAAGTGATGGAACCGGGCTTCTTACCGGCGCATACGTCTGCAGCAAAAGACGCCTGTGAAACAAGCAGCAACAAACCTGATAATACCACACAGCACAGAACAAGGACTTTCCTCATATTGTTCCTCCCTTTCTAATTTGCGGCTATTATACCAGAACCAAAGCCGGCTGTCGGCGTCCCGGCATTAGAACGAAGTTAATGACGTTTCCTGAGGACGTTAAATTTTGGGGCTGTATTGACGTTTCAGCCAGTGGCTCAGGCCGTCCAGTCCCGGGAACAAGACCCTCTCAGTTACGTTAGCCTGGTCCAACTTTTCGCGGATCTCCCATTTGAGGGACGCTGGTATGATGATCTTGCGCCATATGTCAGGGCGTTTCTTTAACCATGCGCACAAGATGTCGGACGGGCCGGACATGACCGAGAACAATGCAAACTGATTGACGATCCTGTCGTCGATTGACGGCGGTTCGAAGAAAACCACAAAATCATTTTTGCAGAGTTCTGCCAACTCATAAAGCGATTTCACCGATTCGGAAAGCATTCCCACTGTGAAGACATTGGCCCCTTCAAGCTCCAGTTTGTCACGGAGTTTCTTGGGCAGTTCCAGATGTGCCTTTACATAATTTACTGCCCAAATAACGCCGTCGGTATCAAACTTCTCAATATTGGCGGTGGCAAAATGGAGCGCGATAAACGGCGAATACGTCCAGTCAAGGAGCCTTGTGGGCAGCCCGTAGTGCTGGGCAACAGAAAGCCAGTGCCATATTGAATCGGACTCAACTACGTTACGGTGGGCATATTTACGGAAATTCCTGAGCAGATGACGTTCCAGTTCAGCGTATCTGCCGCGCAGACGCATCAATGTTGTCTCCAGCCTGTACCGGGAATCGGAGAGGCCGCGAAAGGCGTATCTGGAACGAAAGCGTCCTAATTCGGGGTTCCAGGAATCGTCGAAGAGTTGGTCCT
>JADFXI010000037.1:20899-22617 GCA_015233655.1 Nitrospirota bacterium
AAGACGTTTCGCTTATTTTTTTCCATAAATCGGTGAAGCGGTCGATCCCGCGTTCAGCCTCATTCAAAAAGTCGATCTTGTATTTTATTTCATCATTGAGGCTATTGAGATCACGTATAAAGGCCTCAAAAATGTCCCTGTATGCAGACCGGAAATAAAGCATCGCCTCTGACATCGACTTATCAAGCCCTGAAAGCTGACTGGATATATGGGACAACAATTGCTCGTGCATGCTTTCAATTTGCTGATGGGTAGCGTCGTCAAGCCCCTTCCTCACCATGAACAGCGCTTTCTTAAGCTTTATTTCGTCGAATGCGAAATCCCCGGTCTTCATATTAACAAAACCGAAAGTCAGGACCATCAATATGTATCCCAGCACCCCCCTTTTCTTCACCAGCCGGTCCTTAATGAGCGCCTGGGAGAAGAGGTCGTCAAGTTTTACTTTCACTGGCGGAAAGGAAAAACCGGTAAAGTCATCTGAAACATTCGGCAGGGATATGTCGCCGCCGGCCAGTCCGTAGCTTTTGTTCAAGTAAGTATTCAGCATCGCAATTTTCTCATCCATTGCACGCCTGTATTCTTCAAGCACATTATTCTTTTCGGACAGCTCCCGCACCAGACCCCCCTTGTACTTGCTCAGGACAGGGGCATACAATTTCTCAATCACAGCCTTGTTGACAGAATAAACCATGCCCTCGGTCGCATTAATTCTGCCTTCTCTCTGGAAGGAAAGCAGTTCTTTGCCTGTCAACGACTTAAATATCTTAGACAATTGTTTAACGCAATTATCCAGCTGCATGGTCAGGACTTTATGCAGGGATTTTTGGGCCAGGCTCAGGTCTTTTGTGATATTTTCGAGCAGCAGCTATATGTTGATGCCCTGCCCCGACTCCGGCATTGCCGTTTCGACAAAGCGCGTGATATCGTCAATTATTTCTTCGAGTTTTGCATGGTTTTGCTCAAGACGTTTCAGCAGATTATCTATAAAGCTGCTCTGGAAATCGTCGACTTTCTTGTTCACAATAGACATTTTGTGGTTCAGGAGTTCTATCTGCGCTTTTTCGATCGAAATATAATTGATGTAACGCATGAGCTGATCTACCCCGCTCTTTTCCTGAAGATCAAAAAGGGTCGCATCCTCTTTTCCGTGGAACCAGCGCAGGTTTCTTATCTGCGTGTCGAGGAAGGAAAGCACTGTCATGTCATCCTTGCCCTGATGCAACTGCAGGCACTGGTCGAGATGCTCCCGAAGGTCTTTTCCGTCAGCTGCGTTCAGGCCGGTGCAGCCTTCGATTTGAGGGGCCTTTAAGGCATAAAAATATTGCAATGCCGACAGGCCGAAAATGACGATACCTTTATAGCCCAGTTCTTTGAGCTTGGTCCTCAGAAAATCAATAAAGCGCAGCCCTGATTTTTTTTCTTCGCTCAAATACATGAGGTCGAGTTTGTTGACAACAACTATGAACGAATAAAACTTCTGATGCTCTTCAAAAACGTTCTTTATATCTCTGAGAAACTCTTCCTCGCTCTCGGTGAGATACTTGGAGTAATCGATGATAAAGAGGATGACATCGGCCTCCCCGATCCATTTATAGGCGATGTCCCTGTGCCGGCTTCCGGCAAGATCGGGCCCGGGGGTATCGATAATAGTATATGGAAAAGTACCGGTCCGACGGTTGAGAAAGCATCTAGTCATGGCGTTGTGGGGAAGATCAGAA
>JADFXI010000037.1:22633-23156 GCA_015233655.1 Nitrospirota bacterium
TCTTTCAGGACATATTGTTTTAAAGATGCAGGGCTGTCGAAAGAGGTAGAGATGTTTTTATATAAGAGAGAAATTTTGGCGTTTCTGCTTTTTTTGTAGATGCAGGTCGTGAAGGTAGGGAGTTCAATACTCGTCGGCGAGTAATCATCTCCCAGAAGACAATTCACAACAACACTCTTGCCTGATTTCTTTAATGCCATAATCGCCACTTTCAGGTCCTTGACCTGCATCTCCCTGATCGTGCTGCCGATATCGGACAATATATAAAGAATAGCGTTTTTATACTCCTTCATGGAATCATCGACATGCGTGTGGTATATTGAAGACCTGGCATCCTCGATAGATCTCTCCAATTCATCGAAGCTTTTTGTAAAGAGGTCCATTCTGCGGATTGCGGCCTCTTCATTGAGCAGCATCACTTCCATGTCTATATCGAGGTAGAGCAGTTCCTGAATGATCTCGCTGAGCATCTCCTTATCGTTGGTGTCCAGGACGAAACGGTACTGCGCCAGCTTATCTTCAT
>JADFXI010000038.1:0-382 GCA_015233655.1 Nitrospirota bacterium
TTCTTGTATTTATATCTGCAATCTTCATCAAGAAACTTTATTTTTTAATAAGCAACAAGCGTGCCAATATCCATAAAAAATTGTCGCCAGGAGTCTCAAGAGAGTTGTTTTATCAATTCCCTCGAATTAAAAATCCTGTCTTTTCATTAAGTTAGCTGTGCCATGATACTCGCCCTCACAGATATAACCGTTTCTTGACAAACTATTAAACTTTAGTTTAACCGCCATGCTTTTAGCAAATCATATGGTAAAAGATCAGCTTTGTGTAAAGTTTTCCGACACTTTTCCAGAAAACTTTACACTATATGAAAACAGCTTGGCTTCAAATGCGGCCAGACTGCCGCAAAGACAGTGTGCGCACAGGGTCATGACAAAAAAATCA
>JADFXI010000038.1:494-16448 GCA_015233655.1 Nitrospirota bacterium
GTGTCAGCGGTCATTAGATTCACAGCAAAGATTTCATTAATAAAATTTGCAATGTTGAAACAAATTATTTTTAATATCTTGCTGTTGATTTTTTTGTTCGCCTCGGTTGCTCAGGCGACCAAAAGCGATCCTGTCACGCACTTCGATATCAAAGGCTACAAGGTAGAAGGCAATACACTTCTGTCAAAAGAAAAAATCAATTCCGTTCTTGCTCCTTTTACGGGGAAGAAAAAAGATTTCGGCACTGTCAGGGAGGCCATTGCAGCACTCAAAAAAGCCTACCGTGATCGCGGTTATTTAGTGAAAGTGGCACTGCCTGAGCAGGATTTGGATAATGGCATAGTACATTTTAAAATTATAGAGACCCGCATAAATAAAATAAAAACGGAAGGCAACCGTTTTTTTGATGAATCCAATATTCGTCTCAGCCTGCCGTCCTTGCAGGAGGGACAGCCTCCTGACCTCAACTTCATTTCCAGGAGCCTGAGCGTAGCCAACGAAAACCCCGCCAGGAAGATCAGTCTTCAGCTGCAAAGCAATAGCGACAAGGAAAATGAAGTTGACGCCGTTCTCCAGGTAGCTGATGAAAAGCCCTGGAAGGCGGGCGTTACTTTTGACAATACCGGAGATTCAAATACCGGTCGCTTTCGTATTGGCACCCTCTTTCAGCACGCCAATCTCTTCAACCGGGACCATCTCGTGACACTTCAATATATCACTTCAGCTTCCCAGCCGGATCATGTAAGCATTTATGGCATGGGATACCGTATTCCGTTTTATTTGACCGGTTCGTCCATAGACCTCATAGGTGTTTATTCCGATGTAAATTCGGGCACTCTTTCTGTTGCATCCAATGCCATGCAGGTCAGCGGGAAAGGCTCCATAGTTGGCTTGCATTACAACCAGAACCTCACCAGGATCGGCAAATATGAACACAAACTAACTTTAGGTCTGGATTACCGGGCTTATGTAAACAGCGTATTGTTCGGGAGCACACAACTGGGCAATAATGTTACAGTACATCCCTTATCACTGACCTATGCAGGGAAATGGGCACTTGACAGGGCAAATGCAGGCTTTTACCTGAGTGCCATACGCAATCTGCCCGGACTTGGTGAGGGGTTCAGGGACACGACAGATTACTTCAACAGAGTTCGCACAGGTGCGCCTGTTGGATATAACATACTGCGTTTTGGTGCCAACTACCTTCATAAATTCGGTAGTGACTGGCAGGCAGGTGTGCTCTTTAATGGTCAATACACTAACAGTCCGCTCGTTCCGGGCGAACAGTTTGGGATTGGCGGAGCCAGTTCTGTGCGGGGGTTTGACGAGAGGATTATTGCTTACGACAGGGGATATGCCGGCAGTTTCGAATTATACACGCCGAACCTGGCAAGTCTGGCCAGGTTGAGCACTATAAATTGTCGCGGCCTGCTATTTTATGACATCGGCTATGCATCACGGATTAATCCGTTGCCGGGTGAAACACGAAGCAGTACAATATCCAGCGTTGGCCCTGGGTTGCGCCTTAGTAACGACAGAAACTTCTCGGTCTCGACCGACTATGGGTTTGTCGTAGATCCTCTTGCCGGCTTAAAAAGTAAATGGAGCGGTCGATGGCATATGATGTTAAGCTTAATGTATTAACTAGTCACCTCTTTTATCCTGGGGGATTAACATGAGATGCAGTAAAATTTTTTCAATTCTCACTCTGCTCATTTTTAATGTCAATATGGCTTTCGCTCTTCCCGCCGGCCAGCAGGTGGTAAGCGGTCAGGCCACTTTCAACACTCAGGGGAATTCACTTACCGTCACCAACGACCCCAATACTATAATCAACTGGCAGAGCTTTTCTATTTTTGGAAATGAGGCGGTGCGCTTCAGCCAGCAAAGCAGCAGCAGTTCTGTATTAAATCGCATATTGGGACAGAACCCTTCTCGCATTTTAGGCCTGCTTCAGTCTAACGGCAAGGTTTTTCTGATCAATCCAAACGGCATAGTCTTCGGACAGGGCGCACAGGTCAATGTAAACGGTCTAATCGCATCAACGCTGAACATAAGCAACCAGGATTTTCTTGCCGGCAAATACAATTTTGCCGCAGGTGCAACTGCAGGTTCAATACAGAACCAGGGGAACATTACAACTCCGGGCGGAGGCTCCGTATACCTTATCGCGCCAAACATAGAAAACAGCGGAATAATAACTTCCCCAAGCGGCCAGGTATTCCTTGCAGCCGGCCACAGTGTACAGCTTGTCGATTCATCAAATCCTGATATATCTGTAGTTGTAAGCGCTGACAAAGACAGTGCAGTCAACCTCGGCCAGATAATAGCCCAGGGCGGACAGATCGACATTTACGGCGGGTTGATATCGCAAAAAGGCCTTGTCGACGCTGACAGCGCTATAGTCGGAGAAAACGGGCGTATCAGACTCAAGGCAACCGGCACTATAAATCTTGATGGCGGCAGCACAACCAGCGCAAAAGGGAGCAACGGAACAGGAGGCACTATAGAGGTGCTCGGCAATAATGTAGCGTTGAACGGCAATGCGCTTGTTGATGCATCAGGAAGCGGTGGTGGTGGCACAGTCCTGATAGGCGGCGATACACAGGGAAAAAATACGGCAATTCAGAACGCTGAAACAACTTATATAGATGCGAATGCCGTAGTCAAAGCAGATGCTACAGATAGCGGCAACGGCGGCAAAGTAGTGGTGTGGTCCAATAATAAAACAGAGTTTAATGGAAAGATCAGCGCCAGGGGCGGAGATAACGGCGGCAACGGCGGCAATGCAGAGGTATCGTCTGGTGAACTGCTATACCACGGCTTCACCGACCTGAGGGCGCCGAAAGGTTCTGTAGGCAATCTGCTGCTGGACCCCCACGACTACACGATAGCTGCATCGGGCGGCAACATGACAGGTAATGACTTGAGCACGCAGCTCAACGGCGCCAATGTCACTATCTTATCGAGCAGCGGCAGCAGCGGAGGCGGAAACATCAACGTCAATGACGTAGTCAACTGGACCGTCAACACACTCACCCTGACCGCTTCCAACAACATTAACGTAAACGCAGTGATGACAGCCAATAACACAGCATCTCTTGCACTCAACCCTGCCACTGCTAACGGCGGTGACAGCGCTGCGGCCAATGGTACCGTTATCATGGGATTGAGCAGCAGCGGTTTCCAGGGGAAAATCAATTTTTCGGGGAGCGGCAATCTCAGTATCGGCGGCAATAATTATGCTGTTATCAGCAGCGTGGGCCTCTCGACCGATACGTCTGGAACCACCCTGCAAGGCATTAATGGTAACACCACAATCCTCGCAGGCCATTACGCCCTGGGAAGCGACTTTAGCGCCGCTGCTACATCTACATGGAACAGCGGTGCCGGTTTTACGCCTATAGGCACCTTTTCAGCTCCTTTCACCGGCGTCTTTGATGGTCTTGGCCATACCATCTCCGGTCTCACTATGAGCAGTCCAAGCACCAGTCTCGTCGGTTTGTTTGGACGCATTAACGGAACTGTCCGTAACGTTGGTCTTACAGGATTAAGCGTATCCGTCAGCAGTGCTACCGGTTACAACAACATAGGCGGACTTGCGGGGGATAATTTTGGCAGCATTAACAGTTCATACAGCACAGGCACCCTCAGCGCCAGTGGCAGCGGTGGGTACGACAACATAGGCGGACTTGTAGGGTTTAATACTTCAGCCGGCAGCATCACCAACTCATACAGCACGACAACAGTCAGCGGCAGCAGCAGCCACGACTGGATAGGCGGGCTTGTAGGGTTTGATTTTGGCAGCATCACCTCTTCTTACGGTGCAGGCACTGTCAGCGGCAGCGGCGGCAACAGTGCCATAGGCGGACTCTTGGGAGGGGGTGCCGGCAAAATCACCGGTTCATATAGCTCAGGCACTGTCAGCACTACAGGCAGCAGCGGCACCGACGATATAGGAGGACTGGTTGGGTTTAATGCTCCGGGCGGCAGCATAACCAATTCGTATAGTGTTGCCACTATCAGCACCACCACAAGCGGGGGACACGACTGGATAGGCGGACTGGTCGGGTATAATTCCGGCAGCATTACGTCTTCTTACTACAGCACCGGCACTGTAAGCACCACTGGCAGCACCGGGTACGACGACATGGGAGGACTGATAGGCGCTAATGATGGCAGCGTCAATAATTCCTACAGTATGGGTGCAGTCAGCACAAGCGGCAGCAGTGGCCACGACTGGATAGCCGGACTGGTTGGGGGTAATGCCGGTACGGTCACTAGTTCATACAGCACAGGCACCGTCAGCGGCAGCGGCGGCAGCAACAGCACAGGAGGACTTGTTGGTCAGAATTATGGGACAGTCACATACAGTTACTGGGACACACAAACATCCGGCATCGGAACACCCGGACAGACTACGGGAAGCGCCGGCGGGACAGGTGAGAATACTGCTTCGATGATGAGCCAGTCAACCTTTCAGCCGGGAACCGGGAACTGGGATTTTACCAACACCTGGGCAATCTTGCCGGGCGTATCTTATCCTTACCTGAAGTGGCAGTTCAGCGGGACTCCGCAGATTATATCAGGGATACTCGATGTTACAGGCAGCGGAAAGACTATTCAGACAGCAATTAATGGAACTTTATTTGACAGCGTAGCCACCGGAGCGAACGGTTTTTACTATTTGTCCCTGTCCGCTAACTCTGTCCCAAACGGAGACTACCTTCTAGCGTATGTTGCCGGTAACACCACCAAGGGCGCTTCAGTTTATTACTCTGACGGAGGAAATATAAGTATCCCCATTATTTCCAGCACCGTAACCGGCATCAGCAGCGGCTCACTGAGTAGTTCCAGTTTTGGTGCCATGTTTAATACAGCGAAAGGGGGCCTTTCCACTGACATCCCATACAGTGTATCAAGCGGTAACCTATCAACAAACAGCGGTTTTAATCTGAAGATAAGTGCGGGCAATATCAACATCGACAGTGCCGTGAATGTCGGCAGCAATAGCCTGATATTGAATTCTGCCGGCAACATCGCCGGCGCAGGCATTATAACCGCAGCTGCTCTCACATCGAGCTCACTGACAGGTATCAGTCTGTCCGGCATGAACGTTGTGCCGACCGTCAGTCTGACTAACAATGGCACCGGCAATAGCGGCAGCATTGTTTACGCCAGTAATTTGGGGGCTTCAGGCATTCTTTCCGTGAGCGGCTTGAGCGGAGTTTCCACTGGGGCTTTCAATGTTACTGAAAACACCGGCGCCATTAATGTCGCTGCTGCCAATATCACCACCACTAACGGCAATGTGAACCTTTTGGCTGCGAGCAATATCATTGTAACCGGCAATATCAATGCCGGCTCCGGTTCAGTCAACCTTACAGGCAATGCAGGCAATATCTCAGGCGCTGGTGTCATAACTGCTGCCGCTCTCACATCCAACGCTCTCACAGGCATCAGTCTCACCGGCATGAATGTTGTACCTACTGTCAGCCTGACCAACGGCAATGGCACCAGCAATAACGGCAGCATCGTCTACGCTAGTAATCTGGGTGCATCTGGCACCCTTTCTGTTAGCGGCTTTAGCGCAGTTTCCGCAGGCGCTTTCAATGTTTCTGAAAACACCGGCGCCATTAATGTCGCTGCCGCCAATATCAACACCACCAATGGAAATGTGAACCTTTTGGCTGCGAGCAATATCATTGTAACCGGCAACATAACCCCCGGGAGCGGCAATGTACTGCTTAGTGCAGCAACCGGCGGAACAGGCACCGGTACGGTTTCTTTTGCAGGCGGCACAATCACCCTCAGCGGGGGTGGCACAGCTTCTATATACTATAACCCTGCCGGTGGATACGGCAGCCCTACTAACTATTCAGCGTCTGTGAGCGGGGGAACTCTAACCTCATACATGCTCGTCAATAATGTGACTGACCTCCAGAATATAAGCACCAATCTTTCCGGCAATTATGTCCTTGGTGCTAATATAGCCGCTGCAAACACAGCTTTTACTCCCATAGGCAGTCTAAGCACCCCTTTCACCGGATTACTTTACGGAAATGGGCTGGTGATCAGCAATCTTACTATTAACCTGGCCACTACAAACTATGTCGGCCTTTTTGGATACAATAACGGGACCATCAGCAATGTTGGGCTGACAAGCATGAATATTATCGGCAAGTCTTATGTGGGTGGACTATCCGGGTATAACACCGGCGACATTAGTTCTTCATTTACCGCTGGAACTGTCAACGGAAACAGCTCTGTGGGCGGGCTGGTGGGTTACAACACCGGCGGCATCACCAATTCATACAGTATGTCGACAGTAGCAGGCACTGGCGCAACTCTAAACGTCGGCGGACTGGTGGGGCAGAATGTCGGCGGAGCCATCACCAATACATACAGTGCAGGCACCGTCACAGGCAGTGGTGCAACAAAAGGCGGACTGGTAGGTTCTGCTACCGGCGGCACTGTTACAAATAGTTTCTGGGACATCACCATTTCCGGGATAGGCACTGCTGGTTCAACAGCAGGTAGTGCCGGCGGGACTGGAGAGACGACTGCCTGGATGAAGCAAAGTGCTAACTTTATCGGTGCGAGCTGGAGTATTTCTAACACCTACACTCCCACCACAACAACGTGGGGAATTGTTGATGGCTCGAACTACCCGTTCCTGGCTTCACAACCTTATGCGACAGGAGCGAGACCGGCGTCAACTACTACATCAACTTCAACATCATCTACTACATCAATATCAACATCGACGTCAACGTCAACGTCAACTTCGACATCATCTACTTCATCTGTGTCTACAACTGTATCAACAACGACTACATCTTCGACAATACCTACTACATCCGTAGACACGACGACATCAACAACGACAACTACCACATCAACTTCGACAATACGTACTACTGTGTCCACAACTATATCAACGACAACTACCACATCAACTTCGACAATACCTACTACCGTGTCCACAACTATATCAACGACAACTACCACATCAACTTCGACAATACCTACTACCGTGTCTACAACTATATCAACAACTACAACCTCATCTTCAACTATACCGACTACTGTGTCCTCGACAACCACGTCATTGCCAACAACAACTACCGTACCGGCAGCACAATCCGAGCCGGTTATTGGTACTGTGCAGGATGCTAACAACACTACGAGGGTATCAATTGATTCAGTGTTTACCACAATAACAAATGTTACGCATACATCTGTAACATCAGGACAGACCGGACAGATCTACGAACCAGGGACTCCTCCTGCAGCTATCGGAACGCAAAGCTCTACCGGTTCAGGACAGACCGGGCAAATCTTCGAACCAGGGACTCCTCCTGCGGCTATCGGTACACAAAGCTCTGCCGGAGACCAGCTGGATTCAGATAAAAACAAAAAAGATAAAGATAATAAGGACAATAAATCGATAGAATAGTGAGGCAACCAACAAAACATGTCCCGGCGAACAGGCTAAGGCGTGCCTTAACAATCTTGGCTTAAGTCGTAAGCTTCCGGTCAGCGGGGTGCCAGTCAATAATATACGCCGTAGATCTGTTCCGGCGCACCAAAAAAAGAGCAAATCTGTTATTTATCGCAGATTTGCTCTTTTTATTTATTGTATTGCTAACTATTTCTTGCTTGCTCTGTATCTTATTTACTTGTTTACGAAAATGCAACTCCAACTCTATAGCTATCCGGACTAACCATGTAGGAACTCTTAACAATCCCTATATCACGCCCTTCCATATCATTAAACAGTAATACCTTGCCTGGTTCGATCTGAAAGTTTGTAACCATTCCTAACCCACCATAACTTATATCGATGGCTCTGCCTTCCATCATGATCATTTTATAATCCGACGGATAAACAGATGAATAAGTGGACATAGAATAAGTGATGATTCCATCATGTTTTTCTCTTTTATGTCTTCTTTTATCGTCAAAAAAGTTGCTTTCACTTAAGAATTTATCTTCCATGATATTAAAGTTAGCAATAAATATGCCATATTAAATTGTACCGATTTTCTTTCAACCTGTATCTGGCGCTTACCTATACCAACACAACTTCTTACTGTTGAACATCCTCAAACTATATAAATTATTTAAACAACACAGCCAGTTATAAGTGGGATGGAGGGAACTGCGGGATTCATGCTTGGCAGGCAGGAGTTCATGAGCCCCAGGATACTTATATATGTGCCGTTATAGACAACCAGTATAATATTACATTTCTGTTAAGTCTTTGGACACTTTTCCGGAAAACCTTACACTATTAAGAAAAGAATCAAAAGAAAGAAACCACGGAGTGCACAGAGACACAGAGAAAGGAACAGGGAATTCGTAAGCTTCCACCTCTCAACGCAAAGAAAGGGATACGGATGAACCGTATCCCTTTCTTTGTTTTTCTAAGGAGCGTTAAATTGCCCGCCCCGATAAGCTTGCTATTAGCTGTTGCTTCTGAATTTCTTCCTTAAGAATGGTACGCCACACAGTCCGAGGCCAAGAAGTAAGAAAGTAGACGGCTCGGGAACAGGTTGCATGTTAGCGTCTATGCTTCCGCCACTATTGCCAGGCGCCGAAATCTTAAGAACTTCTGTGATAGGATATGTGTCTGGAGTTGAAAAAGCGCTTGACTGAATGTCACTAAAGGAGCCACCGTAAGTGCCCGTATAAAGCAACGTTCCATTAATGTAGGTCGCATCACTTATAGTTGCATTGCCATAAGTTGATCCACCCAAGCTATTCATAAATCCACCAATTGAGGGCGTTGGACCAAAGCCATCCTCACTGATTGTGACAGTCAAAGTTCCACCTTTAGTAGTATTAAAATGGCTAGTGACACTCATCATTGGATCAGTAGCTGATCCAAGAGCGTCCTTCGTGACTGCGCCATTCATAGTAAAGTAGAAGCTACCAATCGCACCAGTATAGGATACTATTCCAGTAGAGGAAGTGATTGTGACTAAATCAGCTGCCACGCCATCATCTAATGTCATCGTCAAAGCGTTAGCGCTCTGCACATTGGCCATGAGCAGAAGCACTGCAACCATCATAATCATAATTCCTGAAAATCTTTTCATTGTTTTCACCTCCTTTTT
The DNA here is from genome assembly GCA_015233655.1 of Nitrospirota bacterium. Lineage (GTDB taxonomy): Bacteria > Nitrospirota > Thermodesulfovibrionia > Thermodesulfovibrionales > Dissulfurispiraceae > JADFXI01. Next base: position 9,620 of record JADFXI010000038.1, read on the forward strand.
TATTAGACTTAATTTAGTCGAAGAATTTGTTTTCATTTTCGTGTCTCCTTTCCAAGTAGTTCTTACTTGATTTAATTAAAGCAAGAGACATGCCAAGATTGTAACTTATTGATTTAAAGAAATAATGAGAAAAATCTGGGGAGAATGGTTTATGGAAGTGTAAAGAAATCTGGAAAAGTGTCGGAAAAGTTAACAGTTGAGAGAAAGAAACAACAAACGAAACCACAGAGAATACAGAGGAACATAAATCATGACAATCAATGCGAGGTTAGGTAATAATGGTATAATTGTAGTGGAAAGGAAAACTAATGCCGACAATATCAATGTTTTTTGGAATTATAGTTTCTATTTTTTTGGAGATACCGTACAGCACCATACACCTCACATTCATGTGCGGTACCAAGGGGAAAAAGCTTCGGTAGCCATTGAAGACGGGCAACTACTTGCTGGAAATTTTCCGCCCCGACAACTTCGAATGGTGCAGGTTTGGATAGACATTCACAGGGATGAACTTGTAGCAGACTGGGAACTCGCGGTTAACGGTGATGAACCTTTCCGTATTGCACCACTTCAATAAGGAGCGCATAATGAATATTTTACTCGATATTATTAGCGTTAAAACTTATGACAATTACACTTTGGAATTAGTCTTTGAAAATGGGGAAAAGCGTATATTTGACATGAAACCTTTTTTAGATAAAAAACCATTCGTCAAACTCTTAAATTCTTCACTTTTCAGCCAAGCGAGCGTCAAATACGGGACGGTAGTATGGCCTGGAAACATCGATATTGCACCGGAGACACTTTGGACTAAGTCCGTGCAAGCATCATAGCCGTGACCGATTTCTCAGTGCCCTCTGTGGTCACGTTGTTTCTCTTACATTTTTCTGCCATAGAAGACGGTCAGTCTGCACATAATAAGATTATTAAAGTAATCTGTGGCCCCATTCACCTTATCATGAAGTCTTGCGTAAGTGTAGTTAAGCGAAAGATTTGCCCAGGTGTTTATTTTATATGTCAGACTTGCCATTGAGGAAAGAGTTTCGGTATTAATCAGGGATGTTTTCAGAGAGTTATATTTCATATATGATCCAGATAACGATGCTGCGAGAGATTCTGTAAAAGGTCTTGAAAACATGACACCTATATTCATTGTGTTCACAGGGGCATTGTCAACAGCACTGGAGGTAATGTTCTGCGAGTAAGTTAAAGAGCCAGTACCAAACTCAAAGTTCTTTGTCAATACAGCAGATCCGCTAAAGTTGGAACTTTTGCCTGTATTTGCTGTGTCCGTAACTGACATCCCCCCAGTCAATGCAAGTGTCAAAGTGGGCCGGAGCTTATACGTAAATCCAAGTCCATAATTTTGGTTGTTTGAATCATTCCCGATCCTATAAAGATACCTGGCATAGGCTGCATTGGCTGATATAGTAGTCCTCTCGCTCAAGGTATAGTTGAGCCCGGCATTCCCAGTATATGACTGTGAATTGCTCGATACACCTCCCTTAATATCACTGGTTGAAATGCCTCCCCCGATAACGAGATTAAGGTTGTTCTTCAGTTTGAATGTAATATTACCGGTCCCATTATTAATAGTACGTTCCGAAAATGCCCGCACTGGCCCCATAGCAACGACGCTGGCGAGATCCGTAATTTCGCTGGACCTGAGAAACGTATCATTCATATTGAGAACCGTTGTGTCCGAAAGATTAATCGTAGCAGCTGCACCTGCACTATGCGAGGTGCTGTTCAAATTGGTTTCCGAATTATAAAAATTGAAACCCGGCGTATAATTAATACTCATTTTGTTCGTACCGGATTCAAGGGAAATGTCGAGGGTCGGGGAAACTGATGTCTCGAAATCACTTTTCCTGTCCGTTTTCTGAAGATATACATTATCGTTATATTGCTCTGAAACAGAAAGCGAGAGTTTTGGATTAAACTCAGCAGCATGTCCGACTGAAATCAAGAAAAACGTCAAAACAAATGCCAAACCCAGTTCCCAATGTAATTTCATTTTCCCCTCGTACGTTATCAAAATTAATCACAGAGGAATACTCTGTGCCCTCTGTGGCTTCGTTATTATTTTTTATAGGCCTTTGTTGCTGATCCCATGTTTTTTCATCAGATCATAAAGCGCTGTCCTGCTGACACCCAGGGCCTCCGAGATTTTTGAAATATTGCCTTTAAACTTCTCATTGGCCGACACAAGCATGTCGTAATCAACCCTGTCCCGGGCCTCCCTTAAGGTCATAGGCATCAATGCCGCACCTTCGGAACCGTCAGTAAAACCGAGGTCATTCAGCCCTATGAGAGAAGCCTCGCACATGATTAAGGCTCTCTGTATCCTGTTTTCCATCTCTCTGACATTTCCCGGCCATTCATAAGACATAATGAATTCACTCGCAGCCTTACTGAATCCAGTCGCCTTCTTATTCGATTTTTCGCTGAATTTTTTGAGGAATAGGTTGGCCAGAAGCAGTATGTCGTCTCCCCTCTCTCTTAACGGGGGGAGGGTTAAGTTAATGACACCTAATCTGTAATACAGATCTTCCCTGAATTTCCCCTCCTTAATCGCCCTTACAATGTCAACGTTTGTCGCAGCTATAACCCTTGCATCCACCTCAATGTCTTTACGCCCTCCAACGCGCTGGATAGTTTTTTCCTGAAGAAAACGCAACAGCTTGACCTGCAGAGAAAGGGGCATCTCTCCGATTTCATCCAGCAGGAGTGTTCCCTCATGCGCATATTCAACCTTGCCCTGCACTTGAGTGAAGGCCCCGGTGAAAGAACCTTTTTCGACCCCGAAAAGTTCGGATTCAAGGAGATTTTCCGGGATGGCGCCGCAGTTAATAGCCACGAATCTTGCCTCTTTCCGATTACTCAGCTTATGTATCGCCCTCGCAACCAACTCCTTTCCTGTCCCGCTCTCACCTATGACCAAAACCGAGGCGTCGGAAGGGGCTATTTTCCGTATGGTCGAAAATACCTTTTCCATTGGCGGGCACATGCCTACCATTCCACCCATTTCCTCAACGCAGGACCCGCATGCTTTCTGGAGCGTCGCATTCTCTTCCTCGATATTAGCGAGATGCATGGCCCTTTCTATAATTATCTTGAGTTCCTTAAGATCGATCGGCTTGCGGTAAAAATCATAAGCACTCATCTGGATGGCCTTGAGCGCGTTGGCCCTCTCATTTTGTCCTGTAACAACAATTACCTTTGTTGAGGGGATGGTCTTGAGGAAAAAGTCCAGACATCTGAAGCCTTCCTCTGTGCTCTCTTCGTGAGGCGGGAGACCGAGGTCAAGTATAACAACCTTGGGCCTGTGTTCTTCGAAAAGAGGAAAAGCCTCAGAGGCGTCTCTCGCGAGAAACACCTCCCACTGCTTTGCAAGTCCCCATTTGAGCTGCTTCCTTATGTCTTCACTGTCATCAACTATCAGCAGCGGTTCCATAATAATTTACCTCGCGTTCAGCGTTCTGCATACAGCGGAAGATGGACTGTAAATGCGGAGCCTTTGCCCTGCTCACTTTTCACTTCAATCCTGCCCTCGTGCGCCTCTGCAATCTGCATGCACTGATACAAACCAACACCGAGACCCTTCTGTTTTGTTGTCCTGAAAGCCTTGAATAATGAGTTTGCAATAAAGTCGCGCGCCATTCCGCAGCCGTTGTCTGTGACCCTGATATAACATCCGCCGTTGTTGACACCGGTTTCGGCTTTGATGATTCCGTTGTCGGAAACCGCATCACAGGCATTCAGCAGAAGATTGAGCACGATCTTTTTAATTTCATCAGTGTCCACGAGCGACATAGCGGAAGACCCATTAAAACCAATCTCAATGCCATGCTTCATATTTCTCACATCGTTCACAGTATCCCTGACCACTAGCTGCAAGTCAGCCGGCATTTTGCTCAAAGCGGTCTTTTCCGGCACCTGCCTCAGTTTTTGAATAAGGCCATTCATCTTCGAAACAGTATTCCTTATCGTATCGATCATGTCCTTCTGAAAATCCGGCTCATTTATATATTCATCGCTATTCTCAAGAAGCAGGCCCATGCTGTATGTAAGGTTTTTCAGGTCGTGGATGAGAAAAGAAGAGACCTTCGCGACAGCCGCCATCTCCCTTGACTCGCCAAGCGCCTCAGAGAGCCTGAAATTGGCAATCGAGAGAGCAGCCTGCCGGGCAAGCGTTTTCATTATGTCATAATCTTCAAAAATAAACTCCTCAGGTGAAATCTGCTCTGTGAGTATGACTAACCCCTCAATATTCTCGTTGGATATCATCGGGACAATAAAACGAGCTCCTGTCTGTTTTATGAAGTCGGACTCTACAGGGGTTGGAAGATACTCGCCATCCAACGGATTCAATACCCTGTTGCGTTCAATGAAATATGATACAAGAGCCGGAGATAATTGAACAGTCTTCTTTTGTTCGGACTTAGTCTCCTGATTTGCACCCAGACAATAAATGTTGTGCTCATAGTCAAGAGTGTAAAGCGAAGCCCCCTTCAAACCAAAAGTGTCTATAAAGGTCGTTAAAACCGTTTGTTTAACATCAGCAAGTGTTCTGCATAGTGACAGCCTGTCTGTAAACTTCAGCCACTCCTCTCTGTAATCATACTTATTGGCAAAAAAATGCTTGTTAAGAACAACCATTGCCTTTCTTCTTAATCCCTCAGAAAATACAAAGACAAGGATTAATATGCCTATAACAAAAGCCGTCACTATAAGGGCATTCTTTGCAAACCCGGAGCCGAAATATTTCATCCCCTCCCCGAACAGACCAAGGAGAAGCAGGTACATCCCGACCAGCAGAAGTGTCAATGACCGGTACAGCACATAACGCGAAACCTTGATCCGGGTGTCATCACCCCGTATCAGTTTTGAATAGCCGGTCAGGAACACACCCACAATTAAAATACCGGACCGCACAGGAATCAGGCCCATGTTAATCGTCCTGTATAGCAGCCCCTGGCTGAAATAATAGATCATAACCGACAGTATGCTGCAGAGTCCGAGGTATTCAAATTTTATCCTCCATCTGTCCGGACCTCTCGAAGACGAAAAGACAGCCTCCAGGTTTACCATCGCCAGAATGCAATATGCCATTATACCGAGGTAAAACCAGTATCCAACATGACCCAGAAAGAGCATTTTGTCGCTCCGGAAATCAGGCATATAAAAAAAGTTGTCAAGAGGCATTGCAATTACGACAACAGGGAAAAGAAATGATATAAGTACAGGCGCCCACCATGAGGGCGCTAATGCCCTGATAGGATTCTTGCCTGAATAGCTGAGACTAAGCATTAAAAAAGCCGGCGGCAGTAAAGCTTCAAGAAAGAGAACAGCCTTTTTCATGAACAGCGTATCAAACATCACATTCATCGCAAACTGGTCTGCCGTCTCTATAACAGCCAGCAGAAAAAAGACAAGGCAGAGACAAATATTTGTGTACGTACGCTTCCTAAGTGTGATTATAAGGGCTACAAGAATAAGGAGAAAGGACGCAAGATAGGAAAGGCCCATGTCCAGAGTGTCAGACAAGGTCATTTCGGCAGGAACTCCTGTATGACGGGATAAAAATCTTTGAGAAATTTCATGCCTGAAAGTAAAGCCCTGTTTTCATCGTCACCGACAGGAACGGAAATTCTTATAAAAGCCGCGTCTTTGCGATTGAAGAGAATTGAATTCAAAACCTCATAGATTTTCAGCGAATACTCATCAGACACTATCTTCCCCTTGACCTGAAACCAGTAAAGAAACAGTTCCTTGTCACTCCCTTTCTGATATACAGTTTTTACAATCTTCATATTATTGTTATCAACTTTAACATCCATCTTCTGCTGAGATACCATGTACCAGCCGGAGCCGGGCATGCAGTTCCGCGGAGAATGGAGTTCGCCGCTCTTTTGTCCACCGCTGTGATAGCCTATATACAGATCAACAGGAAGTTCATCAGTTGCTGCGTATCTCCTCAGCATATAATCTGTAGGTCTTAATACATTAAGGACAGACTCGCTGAAGGTGGTCTGGGATGTCATTTTCCATTGCAGGTGGTCGGTGGGAAATTCGTCAAAAGGTTTGTTCATAGGCACTGAAATATCCGAATGCAAATTTATGAATAATGCCGTTGCGGCAAGAAGAATAAATACTGCAAGGAATCTCGCCCTTGTAATCATTTTCCGATACGCCTCAACAGCGCCCCAAGAGATACAAGCAGCACTATCCCGAACCCGAAGACCGCCATCCCCGCAAACTCATGGAAGAACCCCTCGGCAGCAGCAGATCCCCAATATTGAGCAAGAATTCCTGTAACAATTACTCTTAAGCTGTTCGTGACGATAGCAATAGGTATAGCAGAAATTATCAATGCCCATCTTTTGGCCCGTGAACTTTGGGTAACAAATGCAAAAGCGACACTTAATGCCAGGAGCGACATAAGCGACCTTATGCCGCTGCATGCATCGGCAACCTCAAGGACAGTGTCTGAAAGCATTATTATATTACCCTCTCTCCAGACGATAATGCCTATTGCCTTAAGAAAAAGCACCGAATACTTGGTTACAAAAAGCTTCAGAGGGAAGGCAAAAGAATCATAAATTACGGCAGGCAGCGGGACCATAAAGATCAAATAGCCAAGAGGCAATGCCATCGTCTTTAAAACGGCCAGCCCGAACAAATACAGGACAATACCAGAGACAACCACTATCAGCGACGCCCTCATCGTAAAATACTCTGTCCCGACGTAGGCCAGTGCAAGCATCAGGAGGCCGAAGATAAGCAGATAAAGTCCCTTCCCGGAAGGTTTGAGAACCATTTTCTT
>JADFXI010000038.1:16458-22922 GCA_015233655.1 Nitrospirota bacterium
AAGTCTCAGGCTGAGAAAATATCCGGCTATCAAAGGCACCAGGAAACCGTGCGAATAGTTGGGATCATCGTACCACTGCTTGACCATAGATGGGACAACAGGATAATAAAGCCCCGCAATGAGAAGGAGGGTGACAATAAATTGGACCCTGTAATTTTTTATAGACTCAATTATAGTCATAAATTACCAGAACTTCCATTGCCCTGTATTAAGCACATAAACGCCCAGCGCAAGGTTTGTAACTGCGTGAGATAATATGCACTGACCTATGCTGCGCGTGTAATAAAATATCACATTATATGTCGCGCCTGCCATCATTCCGGCAAGCCACAAATTGTGCTCCAGCCCAAAAAGAACAGCAATAATCAAAAAAGAACTCCAGGTGAATTGTCCTAGAGGCACTTTTAAAAACTCGGGATCAATTACATAGCGTATCATAAAGGAACGCCAGAAGAGTTCCTCCATGACAGGCACAACCACCACGGCGCCCAACAGGCGAGAGCTTATGAACGCATACCTCAGACTAAGGCTCTCTATTTTCATTGGACTGTATCCAACAGGATTTCCAAAAGTGGCAAAGTCCCAGGTCATATTTATCCACAGCACAAAAACTGCGAGCCCTGTTAAGACTGCAGCAAATGTATGTGTAGATTTTAACATGTCCCTGGCGCGCAACTCACTATATTGCGGGCCATAAAGCAACAATGCGAGTCCAACGCAGACTATTTTTACCGGATAGAGAAAAAGCAGGCTTTTGTCCTGCAGATGAACGAGCCCATGCTGATCAAAAAAATGCAAAGCCTCTTCTATGGCAATAAAGGCCATATAAAGAGCAAACGGAATAACCCTCGGAAGAATCCCTGACCCCCTACCGCTTACCATGATCTGGCATCCAGACCCCCCTTCAATTCCCCGCTTACCAAGGGGGGACTCAGAGGGGTGGGTACCTCTCCCTCTACTCTACCGTAACCGATTTGGCCAGGTTTCGCGGTTTATCCACATCAGTACCTTTCACCAGTGCCGCATGGTATGCAAGCAGTTGAAGCGGGACCACGTGCAACACAGGACTGAGCAATCCATAATGCTCCGGGAGTCGCACTATATGTACGCCTTCCGACTCTGCAACCTCGGAATCGGCATCCGCAAACACATACAGTTCCCCGCCACGCGCCTTCACTTCCTGCAAGTTGGACTTCAGCTTTTCGAGCAGGGCATCGTTGGGAGCCACAACGATTACAGGCATCTCGCGATCTACCAGCGCCAGAGGCCCGTGTTTCAGTTCACCGGCCGGATATGCCTCAGCATGGATGTATGAGATTTCCTTCAACTTCAAAGCACCTTCGAGAGCAATGGGATAGTGATGACCACGACCAAGGAACAGAGCGTGGTGCTTCATTGCAAAACCCTGAGCCCAGATTTTGATCTCCGGCTCCAGGGCCAGCACCTTCTGCACCGCCACAGGCAAGTGGCGCAGAGCACCAAGCTGCTTAACTTCTTCGTCGCCGGTGAGGCGTCCTTGCTGCTTTGCCAGCGTCAAAGCCAGAAGGGCCAGCGCAGCCAGTTGGGTAGTAAAAGCCTTGGTCGAGGCTACACCGATCTCGGGACCAGCCCGGGTCAGAAATCGAAGAGCTGTTTCCCGCACCAGCGCCGATTCTGCCACGTTGCAGATAGCGAGTGAACGCTCCATCCCCAGTGCTCTGGCATGCTTCAATGCCGCGAGGGTATCTGCTGTTTCTCCTGACTGGGAAATGGCCACCACCAAAGTTTCGGGATTTGGTACCGAGTCCCTGTAGCGGTATTCGCTCGCAATCTCCACCTGGCAGGGCAATCCTGCCAACTGCTCCACCCAATAGCGGGCAACCAACCCTGCGTGATAACTTGTACCGCAGGCAAGAACCAGGACTCCTCGCAAATTGCTTAGCATCTCCGGGGCTGAAACACCAAATAAGTTGGGGGAAAAACTCCTGGCGCCGCCCAGCATTTCGAGTGTGTTGGCCAAGGCAAGGGGTTGCTCAAAAATCTCTTTCTGCATGTAATGTCGATACTGGCCCAGTTCAACAGCATCGGCAGAAAGACTGCTTTCATGGGCCGGTCTGGTCACCGCTGTGCCGTTTTGGCGAACAACGCGATGTCCGGTCCTGTCAAGTTCAGCGATATCACCGTCTTCCAAATAAACCATAGTGCGGGTCACCTGTAACAGTGCCGAGGCATCTGAAGCAGCATAAGTGCCTTCTTTGCCAAGTCCGAGCAAAAGCGGAGCACCGTGACGGGCGACAAGAATCCGGTCCTCGCCTTCCTTGAGCACAGCTATTGCGTAAGCTCCGACCAGTTGGGCCGTCGCTAATCGAACAGCCTCCAACAGGTCGGGCGTGGCCTTTAAGGTATATTCAATGAGATGTGCGATAGCCTCGGTGTCGGTATCGGATGTGAAAGTGTACCCCACTGCCTGCAATTCCCGGCGTATATCGGCAAAGTTCTCTATAATGCCGTTATGCACGACCGCCAGTCTGCCGGATACATGCGGGTGGGCATTACGCTCGCTGGGGACGCCGTGGGTTGCCCATCGGGTGTGGGCGATTCCTAATTCAGCAGACAGTCCGCCCGTCTGTGCTTCAAGCTCAGCTACACGACCAACCGAGCGAAGTCGGTACATATCAGGACTGAGCACTGCTAAACCTGCCGAGTCGTAGCCCCGGTATTCGAGCTTCTTCAGACCCTCAATAAGAACTGGAACGATATTACCAACAGCGACTGCCGCAACTATTCCGCACATAACTATTCCTTTAACCTCCGCCTAAAATCGACAAATATAAAATTGTTTTCTAATCATAACCATTGGGGTTGCCGCTCTGCCAGCGCCAGGTGTCCGCGCACATCGCATCCAGTCCTAGTTCCGCCTGCCAGCCCATCAACTCTCTCGCCAGTTTCGGCTCAGCATAACAAGCCGCAATATCTCCGGGCCTGCGCGGAGCAATACGATATGGGACCGTTCTGCCGGTGACCCTCTCGAAAGCCCGCACCATGTCCAGCACACTGTAACCGGTGCCTGTTCCCAGATTAACTGTTAAGCACCCCTCCTGCCCCCGCAAAAACTCCAGGGCCTTAATATGGCCCAACGCCAGATCGACCACATGAATGAAATCCCGCACACCAGTGCCATCAGGAGTCGGGTAATCGTTACCCCACACACTGAGCATATCTCTTCTTCCTACTGCCACCTGGGCCACGAATGGCATAAGATTGCTGGGAACCCCATGCGGGGATTCCCCGATCAAGCCGCTGGCATGTGCTCCCACAGGGTTGAAATAACGCAGAATGGCAAGCCGCCAGGCGTCATCGCTGTGGTACAGATCGCGCAAAATATCCTCAATCATCAGTTTGGTGCGGCCATAGGGATTAGTGGCAGAAAGAGGGTGATCCTCAGTCAGCGGCAGCCACTGCGGGTCGCCATAAACAGTAGCGGAGGAACTGAACACAAGCGTTCTGACGCCGCACTCGCCCATTGCCTCTAACAGACGCAGTGTACCGACAACGTTGTTATCATAATAGGTCAGGGGCTTATCCACCGACTCTCCAACCGCCTTGAGGCCTGCAAAGTGGATAACGGCACTCGCACCGCTCGCCCTCAGCGCTCCTGCCAATTCAGCACGATTGCGCACATCCCCCCGCACCAGTGCAACCCTCTTTCCGGTTATGCGCTCCACCCGCGCCAACGCTTCAGGATGGCTGTTGCAGAAGTTGTCGAACACCGTGACATCAAAGCCGGCGTTGAGCAGCTCGACGCACGTGTGGGAACCAATATAGCCGGCACCGCCGGTGACAAAAATCATAGATGTCTCCCTTTATCTAAACGACGCAATATCAAAAATAATAACATAGAACACAGCAGTTCAAAGGGTTCGACCGCCGGAATTATTCGGCCGCTTTTTTATAGAGCTTTGATTTCAAGTCGCGCCTTACCGGGCTGGATGCAGGCACGCCATAAAGCATACCTTCAGCGCTAATATCCTCATCTATATCCGGCCAATGCACACCCTGCCCGTCTCCGATAATTCTGTATTTAGCGCGTTGCTCAGGCGTTGCATCGGATAACCGCCAGGACCACGCAAGAGGGACGCTGATTATGCGCCCGTCAACGAGTTGTGCCGTAATAGTGTCCTCGGTGACTGTTATATCCTTAATTCTAACTTCCTGTAATTTCACCGCAGTGCTCATACCATGCCTCCATAATTCTGTCTCTATTGTTTCTAATTGTTTCCCGTATAATATTGAGCTCTTTCGCCAAAAAACCTTGATTCCGCGTCAATACAACGGGTTCAAGCCAGAACTTACAAATCATCTTATCCCTCTGAACATGCACATGCATTTGCTCGTTACAATCAAAGCTGTAAAAGAAAAATCGATATGGGCCAGTAATATTTTTGATTGTAGGCATATCAGATTATATACGTACTATCAAAAAGTGTCTATTTATTGTAGCCCGTCCTTTTTTTACCGGTTTTTCGCGCCTTCCCCTTTACAAAACCCCACATACCAATCCATTGCCTCGTGAAGTCCTTCCCGGATACGATGAGAGGGTGAATAATTCAGCAAGCGTTTTGCTTTGCCGATATCAGCGAGGGAATGACGCACATCTCCAGGCCTGTGCTCACGATACACAGGTTTCAGATTCTCCAGATGAGGGAAACGCATAGCCAGATTCGAACGCAGATAGTCGAAAAGCTGATTGAGGCTGGTCCGCTCTCCCACCGCTATGTTGTACACCTGGTTCACCGCATCCTGATTATTGACTGTTGCTGCAAGCAGGTTGGCCTGAACTGCATTGTCGATATAACAGAAATCCCTGCTCGTTTCTCCATCGCCATTGATATATACCGGCTCGCCATGAATCATGGCAGCAATCCATTTTGGGATTACCGCCGCATACGCCCCGTTTGGGTCCTGGCGTTTGCCGAATATATTGAAATATCGTAATCCAACTGACTCAACTCCATAGGCGCGGGCAAAAACATCGGCATAAAGCTCGTTGACATACTTGGTCACAGCGTATGGTGAAAGCGGCCGGCCAATTCGGTCCTCCACCTTGGGCAGATCAGGGTGATCGCCGTACGTCGAACTAGATGCGGCATAGACAAACCGCTTTACACCTGCATCCCTCGACGCAACCAACATATTCAGAAAACCGTCGATATTGGCAGAATTCGTGTTAACAGGGTCTTCAAGTGAACGGGGGACACTCCCCAGGGCTGCCTGGTGCAGAACGTATTCCACGCCGGCGCAGCTACTGCGGCAGGTAGAAAGATCGCGGATATCTCCCTCGATAAAACGGAACTTCGTCCACTGCTCGGGAGTAACAGCAGCGTGTATTTGCTCCAGATTCCTGCTGTGTCCGGTTGCAAAATTATCCAGACCGACCACCTTCTGATTCAGGATCAAAAGCCGCTCCAGCAGATTACTGCCGATGAATCCGGCCACACCCGTTACCAGCCAGGTACGAGGCTCATTTTGAAGACACTCTAACACTTGTTCGTAGTCCACGATTACAGTCTCCCCAAGTTTCGGTTACCCCTGAATTAAATGCGTTGCGAGCGTAACCTTTTCAACCGATGAGCAGAGGTGGCAATCTCAGGCTGCTGTTACTCCCTGATTTTCGAGCGCAAGAAGCCGGTGAAAACTTCTATGTCAGCAATTACTGTCCGGTATTCAGCAAGCAGGCAAAGCTGTAAATCATTAACCTTTTGGCTCTCAAGTTCGTATGTATATGCGTGCCTGAACATATGCCTGAATCTTCTAAGTTCGTCCAAAACCCTGAAGCTATCTCTTGATAGCAGGGGCGGCCTTATTCCAGGCACATCAAGTATCATTCTTTTTAAAAGATCCCTGTGATATCTCGCAACATCTTCGATCTGGTTTTCAAAAGTACGGGCAACCTCTTTAAAAAGATCTTCAAATGCGCAATATACATTGTGCAGACAATAGCCGATATAGACCGTATTTTCTTTGTTCTCAGGCTTGATGCCTTTAATCTCTTCACAGAGCTTGTCTATTTCAGCTTTCTGATTTGAAACAAAACCGAGTAATAAGGCAAGAGATTCTTTTTTCACGCCACCATAAGCCCATGCTGCTTGATAGCTTCTCCGAATCTGCATTTTTCCACTTCGACCAACTCGACATCTCTGCCTACTATATCCTCGATCTCCAGAATGGTTTTGAAATAATCATCTTCCAAACCTTCTACTGCAATATCAACATCGGAAAAGTCGTAAAATTGGCCATGCCGCAGCAAAGAGCCGAAAATATAAACACTCTTAATCCGTTTACCTCTAAAATAGATTTTCAACCAGTCCTCAACAAACCGCAAAAGCTCTCTCCTTTTCCGCTCCCTTTCCAATTCTCTTTCCTCAATGATCTTCTCCCATAACGACGTATCATGAGAAAAATCGATGAGTTCCTTTTGTGCTTCC
>JADFXI010000039.1 GCA_015233655.1 Nitrospirota bacterium
CTCCATATGCACCTGGTGAGAGACCCCGTTGCCCGGCTTGCTGAAATGGATACCGTAGCGGGCGGCAGCGGTCTGGAGAAACTTGTGATCGTCGGCGTTCTTGTTATCTGTCTGGAGGAGATTATGGTCCACGTATTGCGCTGACAATTCGGCCTTCACCCGGTCAATTCCCAATGACTCGAACTCAAGCATCGCGAGGGTCCCCGTGGCGTCCTGCAGCAGCGTGTGGTCAATCTTAATTGCGATCTCAGAGCCAGGGATCAACTTACCCTCGACCAGATGGGCTTCCAGTATCTTATGGGTAAGGTTCTTTTTCATGCGGTTAATTACAATATACTTTAGATTGTCACAGGATGCAAGATGAAGGTGCCGAATTATGGAACATGCACATTGATAACGCAACAGCAACTTGCTATAATCCGGCATGTTGACAATAATAAAATTCTACATTTATTAATATGCACCAACCACATCTTATCATTATTGCAGGCCCTAACGGTGCCGGGAAATCAACAACAGCGCCTTTTTTGTTGAAAGGCACTCTTAGCGTAACAGAGTTTGTTAATGCGGACTTGATTGCTCAGGGTCTTTCCGGGTTTCAGCCTGAAAGTGCGGTTTTTAGTGCGGGACGCATAATGCTTGAGCGCATATACTATCTGGCAGAGAAGCGCCTTGACTTTGCCTTTGAAACTACATTGGCCAGCAGAACCTTTGCTCCATGGATTGCTGACCTAAGCAAAACAGGCTATGGGTTCCATTTGGTTTTTCTCTGGCTGCCAAGCGAAGACTTCGCTGTTAACCGCGTGGCTGAACGTGTGCGAATGGGTGGACATAATGTACCAGATGATACTATCCGGCGACGCTATAACGCCGGCATGCGTAATTTTTTTCAGCTCTATCATCCTTTGGCAGACACATGGTTCTTTTATGATAATTCCGGTGCGGAAAGTCCAAAATTGTTAGCTTACGGTGAAAAGAAACAGAGCTTGATTGTAAACGATTCAGTTATCTGGCATAATATTGAAGAGACATATGGCAGTAACAGAAAAACATAGAGATAAGATCACAGAAGCATTTGCGAACCCTGCGACGATAACTGAGGCATTGGCTCAGGGGGTACGTGACGCTTTAATAAAACATAAACAGGCTGGCAATTCGATTGTTGTATGGCGCGACGGAAAAGCTGTCTGGATTAAGCCTGAAGATATTACGCTGGGTTAACCTCTCAGCACTATTTAAAATCAGTTATTTAAAGCCCGTGTACCCCCCCTTCAGTAAAATACGCGGGAAGACCTGCAGCGACAATAGCGAATGCTACTTTTTCCACATCATACGCATTCCGTCCGAATTCTGTCGTGACATCTTCGGCAGGTATCTTGTCCAAAACGGAAAGGGCCTATAATGTTTGTAAAAGCCAAGCAGTGAGCGAAAAAAGGAGAAATTGGCTCTTCATTGACAATCATTTTGAATATGTAGTAATGTGAGGCGTTAATAATCGTATTAAATCTTCTAATGCTTTATATGTTAGGCGGTATGGACATAGGATTTTAAAGATGTATAATTGCTTTATGGAATTTCTGATAAGAGCAGTCGGATTGCGGGATATTTTCTGAAAACCCATTAATAAGGGAGGATCAAGCATGGAAGAAAACGATGGAATCACCGGGCAGTTTCTTGATGCAGTCGAGTTTCGCGGTGTCAGCAGAAGGGATTTCCTGAAGTACTGCGGCGCTACCGCGGCGCTTCTCGGACTATCCGAGCTTTATGTCCCCAAGATCGCAGCGGCAATAGAAAAAGCCTCAAAAAGGCCTCCTGTCGTATGGCTTAATTTCGCTTCTGATTCGGGTTGCACAGAGGCGCTCATCAAAGCTACCTATCCAGGTCCGGCTGACCTGGTCCTTGATGTGCTCAGTATCGACTACAATGAAACTATCATGGCTGCTGCAGGCAAGCAGGTCGACGAAATTCTCGCCAACTCCCGGAAAGAAGGCGGCTATATCCTGGTCGTGGAAGGCGGGATACCTACCAAGAAAGGTCACGGCATGATAGGAGGCAAGGAGATGCTGGACGTCCTGAAAGAGAATGCAGGCCCGGCAGTTGCCATTCTGGCAGTCGGAAGCTGCGCGACATCAGGAGGAGTTCCTGCCGCGTCGCCGAACCCGTCGCAGATAATAGGGGTGAACGAAGCCCTTAAGAAGTTAGGGATCAGCAAATCCGTCGTTAACCTCGACCTCTGCCCTGTCAACGTAGAGTACCTTACTGCAGTAATAGTAAATTATCTCCTGCTCGGCAAACTGCCTGAGTTGGACAGCTACGGAAGACCTCTGATGTTCTATAGCCAGACTATTCATGATAACTGTGAGCGCCGGGCCCATTTCGATGCGGGCCGGTTCGTTGAGACTTTCGGCTCGAAGGAGGAGTCCCTCGGATACTGCCTCTATAAAATGGGGTGCAAGGGGCCTATGACGTATTCTGCTTGCCCGAAGGTGAAATATAACAGCAGGATCAGTTGGTGCATCGGCGCCGGCGGGCCCTGTATAGGTTGCGCGGAACCCGGCTGGACCGACAAGTTCGCAGGGTTTTACAACAGGCTGCCGGGAGTCAAGATACCCGGTCTTGGAGGCGTGGAAGCTACAGCGGACAAGATTGGTGCTGCTGCTGCGGTCGTGACCGCTGCAGGCATAGCAGTTCATGCCATAGGGTCTGCTGCATCAGGAAGAATCGGCGGTAAAGACGGGGGTGAAAAATAATGGCTAGAATAACAATCGATCCTATGACAAGGATAGAAGGGCATCTTAAACTGGATGTCGAAATCGAAGGCGGCAAGGTTAAGGATGCGTGGACTTCAGGCACGCTCTTCAGGGGTTTTGAGATAATTCTGAAAGGAAGGGACCCCAGGGATGCCTGGCACATCACGCAGAGAATATGCGGCGTATGTCCCACATCGCATGGCCATACGTCCTCTATGAGCATGGATGACGCCTTTAAGGTAAAACCGCCTGCCAATGGAAGGATCCTCAGGAATATCATTGAGGGCGCCCAGTTTGTTCATTCCCATATACTGTGGTTCTATCACCTTACGGCGCTTGATTACGTCGATGTAGTGTCCGCTCTTAAGGCGCAGCCTAAAGAGGCCTCACTAAAGAAGGTACAGGACAAACTCAAGGCTTTTGTCGAGTCCAAGCAGCTCGGACCGTTCGCCAATGCTTACTGGGGCCATCCTGCATACAAGCTGCCGCCCGAACTCAATCTCCTTGCCGTGGCCCACTATCTTGAGGCCCTTGAGATGCAGGCCAAAGCAGCCCAGGTCAGCGCGCTTTTCGGCGGAAGGATGCCGATGACAATGACCAGCCCTCCGGGTGGAGTAACTCATGTCCCGACTGTTGAAGACCTTAAAGATTATCTTTTCAGAGTAAAAGAACTCCAGAACTGGATTGACAACGTGTTTATCCAGGATGTTCTTGCTGTTGCTCCTTTCTACCTGGATTATGCCGGGGTCGCCAAAGGCCATGCCAATTTCCTTTCATGGGGAGTCTTTGAGGATGAGTCTTTTGATCCGAAGAAGAGACTTCTGCCGAGAGGGGCCATTTTTGCCGAAGACTTCCCGAAGGTGCATGATCCAAAACCGGAGGATGTCACGGAACATATCTCCCACAGCTGGTACAAAGGCACCAAGCCGCTCAATCCGGCTGTCGGAGAGACCGATCCTGAATACACGGGTTATGACGAAACAAAGAAATATACATGGGCCAAAGCTCCGAGACTCGGAAACAAACCTATGGAGGTCGGTGCGCTTGCCAGAATGCTCGTTGCTTATGCGTCAGGTCAGCCTACCGCCCAAAAACTGATTAATAGCACTTTGAGCGCTATCGGCCACGCAGGCCAGCCCCAGGTGCTTCTGGGCGTGATAGGCAGGATTGCCGCAAGGGCGCTGGAATGCAAGATGGTCGCCGATTCAATGTATCAGTGGGGCCTCGATATCATAGAGAATGTCAAGAAAGGCAACACCGCTGTTTATACCTCATACGAAATCCCTGACACTGCAAAGGGCATCGGCCTGTGGGAAGCTCCCAGAGGCGCATTGGGGCATTGGATAGATGTTGACGGCAAGAAGATCAAGAACTACCAGTGCGTTGTGCCGACTACATGGAACGTATGTCCGAGGGACGATAATGGCGTGAGGGGCCCGATCGAGGAAGCCCTTGTTGGAACACCCGTGGCTAATCCCGACAAACCCCTTGAGGTTTTGCGGGTCGTCCATTCATTCGATCCATGTCTTGCGTGCACCGTACATGTGATCCATCCTGAATCCAATCGTATCATGGAATTCAAGGTATCCTAGGAGGCCTGCCATGCAAAACGATATGAAATACGAATGGAACCTGGCATTCAGGATCGATCACTGGGTCAGGTTTTTATCAATTGTGATGCTTGTCTTTACGGGCTTTTACATCCACTGGCCTTTCATGAGCGGTGGGCCCGGAAGCTTTTTGATGGCCTGGATGAGGTTCTTCCATTTTGTCTGTGCTTATACGCTCATACTGGGGCTTGTGGTAAGGATTTACCTGGCCTTCAATTCGAGGTTCTCCAGCGACTGGAAGGATTTCTCGATAACGAAAAACCTTGCGGGTGTCCCTGATATCCTCGGTTATTACATTTTCGTAAAAGGCTCACACAAGGACTACGGACGGTACAATCCTCTTCAGGCATTAGCATATCTGGCCATGGCCTTTATGGTGATTTTCGTCAGTCTTACAGGAGCTGCGCTTTACAAGGGCAGTCTGTTCGGGTTCATAAATGCTGCCGGCAGCTTCGGATGGGTCAGCCGGATGCTCGGAGGCGAGTCCTACGTCAGGATATGGCACATCTTCTCTATGTGGATATTCATCATATTCATAATTGTACATGCCTATATGAGCGTGCTTATCTCGGCCTCAAACAAGGACAAGACCTTAACATCCATCTTTACCGGTTATAAATTAAAGAAATCCGCATGACACTTGAAAAAGAAATAGGGGGAGGCACGCCTCCCCCTAAAGTCCTGGTGCTCGGCGTGGGCAACCTGCTGCTGCAAGATGACGGGGTCGGCGTACATTTGATAAATGCGCTTCGTGATGTTCCGTTACCCGGGAATGTTGAACTTGTCGATGCCGGCACCGTAAGCCACCAGCTGATTTCACTGTTCCATGAAACCGACTATCTTATTCTTATCGATGCAGTGGATGCGGGCGATGTACCGGGTTCCATCTTCAGGTTTTCCCCCGACGACTTCAATTTCCCGGCTGAGCAAAAGCTGTCTCTCCATCAGATGAATCTTATAGACATACTTCAGATGGCTGAGATGACAGGCGCCAAGCCTGAAGCGGTTGTTATAGGGGTCCAGCCTAAGAATGTCTCTTCATGGTCGCTTGAACTGAGCGATGAAGTGAAAGCCGTTGTCCCGAAGGTAATGGAACTGGTAATAAAGGAACTCGAAAAAATAAATGCTATACCTCCCCGGGTAGATGGTCAACCAGTACCAGACATCTGTTCATAACGTTTCCCCAAGTAATTTCCAATAGTCGGCATCCTTTTAGATATCAATGTGATTATTTCTTATCTTTATTTGCAACCTGAGCCTGTTGCTTCGGCTGCTGCTGTTTCTGTACGACCTGTTGCTGTTTCTGTGCGGCCTGTTGCTGTTTCTGCCCGGGCTGTTGCTGTCTCGTCGCCAGTTGTTGTCTTGTCGCGGATTGCTGTCTCGTTGCGTGTTGCGGTCTCGTTGCGTGTTGCGGTCTCGTTGACTGTTGCTCCGGATGTTGGCGCTGAGCCTGGAGGTCTTGTTTCGCCTGCTTATTACCAGCTCTATTATCACCCACTACATCTTTACCTAGACTCTGGTGTGAGGCAACATGCGGTTTATTCTCCACGGCTTTCTCTTTGCCAAAACTCTGGTGTGAGGCAATATGCCGTTCATGTGCTAAATGCTCTTTGCCACTTACAGCACGTCTCTCCTCAATGTGATGCATCCGCTCTCGCCTTATATCAGCGCTCATCTCATGCTTATACCAAGCCTCATTATGCCAGTGCCTATCGCGCTCCCAAGCTCTCCAATGATCATGATAGTCTGCATAATGTATTCTGTAATAGTCTGGGGGAAGATAGAGAGCATATTCTAACGGCACACTTAATATTGCAAGAGGCACAATAGCCAACTCAACAGGTGACCAGATGGCGTTGTAAGCTGACGCGCTATACCAAACACCGTTATAACTACGAAACCACGCACCCTCATGGACATATACGCCTTCCATCCCTGGAACCACATAAACATATTGATTTGGATATTTTTCACTCGGAACCACCGCAACATCAGGAGGTGCTGTCATTGCCAGTGGTGGTGGCACCGCTGCCACTGGTGCCGGCGGCGGAACCGTTGCCGGCACTTGTATATCGACATTTACTCCCGCCTGTGCCGGCTGGACTGTAAATCCGTATCCTGTGAAGAGCAACAAAGTAAATATGCGTAAAAAAATTGAGACAAAATGCTTTTTCTGATTATGTTGCATTTCCTGCCTCCTCATTCGACCATTTTTTTGCTGATCCAGCCTTCAAGCTGCGAACCGTCTTCCATGTCCAGTCTAATCTGCAGCCACTCGTTGTTCTCTGATATTTTCAAGACCTCCATTCCACCCGGAACATGTTCTATCACGGAAGCTTTTATTGAAGGTTCTGATTTTAGAGCTATCGTCTTATATTTTGCTTTTATTTTAACGGTCTGTGTCTGCTCCTGCGGGTGTGAGTCATCTACCATTTCTTTGCTGATCCAGCCTTCAAGCTGTGATCCGTCATCCATGTCCAACCTAATCTGAACAAACTTGGCGTTTTCGGATATTTTCAGGACCTCCATTCCGCCTGGAACATGTTCTATCACAGAGGCTCCCGGCGAGGGTTCCGATTTCAGATCAACCGTATTGTATTTCGATTTTATTTTAACGGTCTGTGCCTGCTCGTTAGGCTTGGCATTATTCTGCGCCTGCTGTTTGTCATTGTTTTGAGATACATCCTGATTAAGCTTTGACAGTTCGGCAAAAGCTATCTCGGAAAGCGCAGGATAGTGACATTTGTGCGCGACGTCATCTAACAAGGTCCTGTCTTCAGGCAATAGTTGCTTGTCCAGATAATGCAATGCAGAATAAGTCTCAAATACATTGTTTGTCTGATAATTTTTTATTTGTTCTATCAAATTTTCACGCACCGGTTCTTTAAACTTTAAAATAAACCCCCGTCCTTCTAAAACCTGCGCAAGATTGCCAAAAAAAAGGGCGGCTACCGCATGTGCTTTCTGGACAATTTGAGTAATTACCAATATTTCGGCATTTTTCTCGCCGGCAGATTCCTTTAGGGAATTCACAAGCCTGTCTTGATTCGCAAAAACGGCTGACACAGTCGCCGTAATGTCGTCCATATAGCTGAAGTGAGGAACGCGGCCTTTATCGATAAGATCGTAAAACTCATCTTCTGAACTCACTACTATGGTTTGCACTTGTTTGTGAGTAGCTTCTTCAGCACCGGCATAAACCGGTATTACAAAAAACATTAGCCAGACCAAACTGATAAAAATGATTTTCACCCGCATATTCTTCTCCTCCCATATATATGAATAAAATATCCAGAAATCTTAAAATTATTTTGGATGCATGTGTTTGTAAGAAATCACAACAAGAATGTGTCTTAAAAAACACCGTTTTATAACATATTGTTTATTTGCTTGGATATTACCCGAAAGTAGTATGAGTAAATTTGCCCTATTTGCCGGTTTCGGGCAATTATTTTTTGATGGGCATGCGCCTCATTCAATAAAAAAAGGGTTGACCCGATTTCAAAGTCAACCCTTTAACAGAACTTTACTGCATCCTACAGCTTACTGCTGCTGCTTCTTCGCCCGTTATAAAAGCTGGGCCCCCTGCTCGGCAATCTTGGACCGCACACTTGATTTCAGATTGATGAAGCAGAAGTTCTCCTCATTTATGAACCGGCTTATCAGATAGGCAAGGCCGTTGCTCGTCTTGTCAAGATAAGGAGTATCGATCTGGTTTATGTCGCCCGTGAAAACGATTTTTGTTCCCTCTCCGCAGCGCGTGACAATAGTTTTCACATCAATAGGCCTGAGGTTCTGCGCCTCGTCAATGATAAAGTAACGTTTCGGCAGGCTGCGGCCTCTTATATATGTCAAAGGTTCGACCTGTAAGAGGTCTGCATCAATAAGATACTGATAGCTTTTCATCGAAGAGGTATTGGTCTTGTCTTTTACAAAACCCTTCGGCGTGTTAACTATGACCTCCAGGTTATCGAAAATAGGCTGCATCCAGGGGGCCAGTTTCTCGTCAATATCTCCGGGCAGATAGCCTAGATCGTTGCCCATAGGCACAATAGGCCGCGAGACTATCACCTGATCATAAAGCGCGGATTTCCTTGTGATCTGCGACGTCTGATGAAGCCCTGCCGCAAGCGCGAAAAGGGTCTTCCCAGTGCCTGCATTTCCTATAAGGGCCACCACTTCGATAGAAGGGTCTGTCAGCGCATCAACAGCGCACTCCTGCTCCAGGTTACGGGGCGCTATCCCCATAAGCTCTTTGGCCCGTTTGACAACTTTCAGCCTGTCCTTTCCTGTCAGTTTATAAAGGCTGTTTTCAGACAACAGGTAGCGCTGGGAGAAAATGCCGTTGGTATTGTCGCCGTTTGAAAGGACCTTTCCGTATTCCTGGAAGAGTGAGGTCTTGTCATTCTTGTAATCCTCGACAGGAAGGCCGAGGGATTCAGCCTTTATCCTCACTGCCGTATCTTTCGAAACCAGTATTACAGGAAGAGGATTCCCATTCTCATCCCGGGGCCCCTTTTTTTGTATTACGAGGGCTGTCTTGATAATCTGGTTGTCCTCGGTGCCATTGTCCAGAAATTTTGGCGATGAATTATTCTCCGGCAAACATACTGTCATGGTACCGCCTGAATCCATGGTGACCCCTGAGGAGAGAGAACCCTTTTCGCGCAATTCGTCTACAGTCCTCAAAACCTGTCTGGCAGAAGCGGCGATTTCTCCCCGCCCCTTCTTCAGGCTGTCGAGTTCCTCTATGACAACAAACGGTATGTTAATGTCATTGTTGTCGAACTTATAGATTGAAGCTGGGTCATGGATCAAGACATTGGTATCGAGCACAAAAATTTTTTTCATCTACTGCCCTCCATGTGGTATCAAAGTTAGCGGCAACTGCAACAGCAACATGGTGTTCGGGACGAAAGGAGAAAAAGGGGACAAATATGGATTACGGGAAGTCTTCACGATTAGAATGTCAAAGTTGTTGCATTCCATCTTCTTTTCTATTATTGCATAAATAATGTTACAAGAGTATTAAATTTTTCGCTGCAGGCTGCTTTGTTTATTGTCGTATAGCGGGCAGGCCTCGCAGCGCGGCTTCGGCTTGCAGTAATCTTTCCCGGCCATTACAAAGAGGGCGTGGTATTCATTGAAAAGTTCCGCGTCTTCATCCAGGACCCTATGGAACAACTGCTGGTATTCATCATAGGACGCCCTGAAGTCAATGATGCCGTGCCTGGACAATACCCGTCTCGTGTAAACGTCGACAACAAAGACCGGCTTGTCGAGCGCATACAGGAGAATGGAGTCAGCGGTTTCAGGTCCGATACCATGCACATTAAGCAACGCAGCCCTGAGCCGGCCTGTCTCGCTCCGGCCCATCCTTTTCATGCTGCCCCCGTATTCTTCCATTAGAAAAGCGAAGAATGCCTTTAGTCTGCCGGTCTTAATATTGAAGTATCCGGAGGGCCGTATGAGCGAAGCCAGTCTCTCAGCCGGAAGATTGTGCATTGCCCTGGCATTGAGCAACTGCGCCGATTTCAGGTTGGCAATCGCTTTTTCGACATTCGACCAATTAGTGTTCTGTGTCAGTATGGCCCCTACAGCAACTTCAAAAGGACTATCTCCAGGCCACCAATGCTGCGGGCCGTAAAAAGAGTAAAGCCTGCGGTAAATTTCATGTATGCGTTTTTTCAAGATACGACCACACGTTAAAGGTTTCGTACAAAGTTCATAGGCAAGGCGCGCAAATACTGAGGAATGAGGCGTACTCATTGTACGTCGCAGTGACGAAGTATGCAGCGCAACGCAGATTATGGACTTTATACGAAACCGTCATTTTATTTTTTTTGTCATTTTGTAAACAAAGGCCAGGACCTCGGCGACTGCTTTATAAAGGTCGGGCGGTATCTCCTGGTAGAGGTCCAGGGCTGAAAGGACTTCCACCAGCTGAGGATCATCTTTTAGAGGGATTTTGTGTTCTTTAGCAATGGCCATTATTCTTTCGGCAATGGCCCCGCTGCCCTTTGCTATAATTTTTGGCGCGGCATCCTCTGTAGGTTTGTACCGTATTGCCGCGGCTTTCTTTCGCTTGTCAGTCATGCCTTGATACTTATTGTCCTGTCGGACGATCCCAGTCCCTCAATCTGCTCCATCGAGGTGTCGGTCTTGTCGAGCATATGGGCTGCCTTAAGACTCAGCCCCCTCTCTCTGAAAGAAGACTTCAGTTCATCCAGGTTAGTGCTTATCAGATAACCGGTATCAGGACTCGCAGCCTTGAAAGAAACAAAAAAATCTTTGTTGTGCATTAACACGAGCACGGAGAGATTGCCGAAATTATGGAGATCGAGATTGATCCTGCAGGAAGACGAGGCCCCTCCTCCTCCCGCACCTGTCCGTCCCCTCTTGAATGAGACTTCGCCGTCTTTTAACGCCTTCCAGTCGACAGGCAGAAAAGTATAGAAAGAATCCGTTGTCTTTGACAGCGCCTGAAAGGTTTCTACGTCTTTCAGAAGGCCTTCGATCTTGCCCTGCAAATTTTTTAAAGTAGCTGTGTGGGCTGTCTCAGTTGCGGCAGCAGGCGCTTTTGAATCCTGAGCAGGCTGGCTGGTTTCAGTGGGCGCGGACAGACGCTGTTTCAGTTCCAGAAGCACAGCTTTGAGGTCATTCCTGAGAGCGGGAATTGCATCGTGCGTCTTGGGCCGTATATCGGAAACCTGACTTTCGCCGTGAGTTGCCGTCGTCTTATCATCCACTTTAACCTCAGCTTGCGTTTTTGGGTCAGCTCTTTCAGCTACATTGATCTGCTCCGTATTTTTCAGTAAATCCTGCGTGCCTGCCGGGTTGTCGGCACCTTGGGGCGGCAATTTCTGCAGGTCCGCCAAGTCGCCCACAATTTGCTGCGGCAAATCCCGCAGGCCTGCAAGACCGCCTGTTTTTCCCTGTGTCTGAGCGTCGGCAGGCGAAGCATCCAATTGCATTTGCACTACAACGGATTTGAGCTTTGCTTCGAAAGCGACACCTGTATTAAGCAGGGCATTCTTTAACGGCGCAGAAAGGAGCCTGTCCATATTAAGCATCGTATCGGCCTTGAAATTCTGGGCTGCAGGGGAGTTCTTCAGGGCATCGGAAATCTGTGAAGACACTGTTGCAAGGCGTGACTGAATGCTCTCGCCGGTTGTCTTGAGACTGGCAGCCAGGAGGTCCTGAAGTTGCGTCTTTATCTCTTTAGGCAAAGCATTAATATCGGGAGGCAGGGCCTTTAAGAGGCTTTCAACTTTATTGAGAGGGAATGCGTCAGGCTGACCGTTCTTTGCATAGGCCACATTGCCCTTCGTCATATAGGCGGCATCTTTTTGGTCTTTGGCAGGAGATGGAGGAATCTCCTGCGCGTCTTTTGCTCGTCCCTGTCCAGGCAGGCCGTCACCCTTCATAATGTTCGCAACATTGCTTTGGTCTCCAGGTTGAGACGGCAAAAGTTGCTTTAATATTCTCTCGACTGAATCAGGGGATAGCGTGGTCCTTGTGCCGCCTTGCGATGCTGTTTCAGCATCCCCGGCAGGCAATGGCGCACTGCTTTGGTTCTTTGCAGATGATGTCTTGTTACCCAGCAAACTGTCAGACAGCTCCTGAATGAGCCCGGCAAGCGTCCTCCCATCAGGCGAAGACATGAAACTTTTCATTGGGGCAGCATCCTGCGGGGTCTCTTCGTAACCTACAAACCGGAGCTTGAGTTCATTGGGGGCAGCCGGAGAATCGGATACTTTAAAGTAAGCTGTCTCTCCCTGCTGCAGGGGGACGGCTGTTTTAGCCGTAATGACTTCTCCTTTAATCCTGAGCGTGACGCTTCCTGACGGCATTACATCCAGGACCTCGGCCTTCACCATTTCTCCCGGCGTCAGCTGTACGGACTTCCCTGTAGTGCCTTCAAGGCTGAGATTCCCGTCGGTGAGGGTTGTAATCTTGAAATTAATCATCGTGCGTTCTATTATTATATCACTAATATTTTCCTTTATTTTCGGGAATTTTCAAAAAAAATGAAGTAAGGAGACTACATGCTTGATGCACGCTTTGTGCGAGAGAACATCGCGCTATTGATGAAGGCCATGGAAAACAGGGCATGCGACGTGGACCTGTCGGCTTTTCCGGCAATGGAAGAAGAGAGACTCAAACTGCTCAAGGAATCCGAGGAGTTGCGGAATAAAAGAAACGTCGTATCAGAAGAAATCGGCCGTCTTAAGAGACAGAAGCAGGATGCTGAAAGCCTTGTTTCTGAAATGAAGGGTGTATCCGACAGGATCAAGGAAATTGATGAAACGCTGAAAGGCATAGATGAAAGAACAGGGCTCTTTCTCCTCAACATTCCGAATATGCCCCACGAGTCGGTGCCGGTCGGGAAAGACGAGACAGAAAACATCGAAATCAGGAAGTGGGGAGAGCCCAGGACATTCGACTTCCCCGCACTAAACCACTGGGACATCGCCGAGACGCTCGGCATTATTGATTTCGAGAGGGGGGCAAAGATTGCCGGCGCGCGCTTTTCAGTAATGAAGGGGCCGGGTGCGCGACTTGAAAGGGCCCTCATGAATTTTATGCTCCACCTCAATACAGAAAAGGGTTATACCGAGATATTCCCGCCGCTTCTGGTGAACCGGGAGAGCATGACAGGGACCGGACAGTTACCTAAGTTCGAGGCGGAATTATTCAGGACAGTCGATCCCGAGTTTTACCTCATCCCCACTGCTGAAGTGCCTGTCACAAACTTACACAGGGATGAAATTTTGAGAGAAGACCAGTTGCCCATATATTACACTGCTTACACGCCATGCTTCAGGCGCGAGGCCGGCTCGTATGGAAAAGATGTCCGGGGCCTGATACGGCAGCACCAGTTCAATAAAGTTGAAATGGTCAAATTCGTAAAGCCCGAAAACTCCTACGACGAGCTTGAAAAACTCACGGCAAACGCTGAGGACATATTGCAGAAGCTGGGCCTTCCGTACAGAGTTATTGTGCTATGTACGGGAGATATGGGATTTTCGTCAGCCAAAACCTATGACATCGAGGTCTGGCTGCCCGGCCAGAACAAGTACCGCGAGATATCATCCTGCTCGAATTTTGAGGATTTTCAGGCGCGAAGGGCCAATATCAGGTTCAAGAGAGAAGGCAAAAAGGGAACGGAATTTGTTCATACTCTCAACGGCTCAGGCCTGGCAATAGGGCGCACACTTGTTGCCATACTCGAAAATTATCAGCAGCAAGACGGCACCATAGCCGTGCCTGAAGCTTTGAGACACTATATGGGGATGGATGTTATAAAATAAAGTATTCCAAAACAAACAATGAAACATACGACGATTAATGGTGCAATAGCAGTGGAAACGGTTGACTACTCAAAGGTCGCTCAGAAATATTCGAACAGAAATCTGATACTGACCCTTTCGGTAGTTTTGATGCTCGCCTCAATCGTCTTTTCCAATTCCTTTCATAACGAGTTTGTAAACTGGGATGATCCTGACAATGTGTATCAAAATATTTACATCCAAAATATCACTCCTCAAAATATTAAAGTTTGGGTTACCAGCAATCCAGTTGGAATGTACGGTCCCTTGGTTAGCCTGTCCTATGCAGTTGATTATGGAATTGCCGGTTTAAATCCCTGGATGTACCATCTCACTAATCTTTTTCTTCATCTTGTTAACATTGTTCTTGTTTTCTTTCTGATTCGATCATTTACAGGAAGAATAGAGATTGCGGCAATTACGGCCCTGCTCTTCGCAATGCACCCCCTTAATGTTGCATCAGTTACCCCAATTTCGGTCAGAAACACTCTGCTCTATTCAGTCTTTTATTTATCTGCATATCTTTGCTACCTTAACTACCTGAAAAGCGGGCTACGGGTCCGGTACCTGATAGCTGCTTTTGTATTATTTGCCCTGTCGCTTCTGTCCAAATCAGCGGCTGTGGTAATGCCTTTGCTGATGGTGCTTACCGATTGGTATTTCAAAAGGAAATATGATTGGCCTACCCTGAGAGAGAAGGTACCCTTTCTACTGCTGTCCCTCATCTTCGGGATAGTAACCATTGTGTCTCGTACAGATGCGGTGCATTTTGGGAGGCATCATTATATTTTCAACACCCTTGAAAGGATACTCCTTGTGAGCTATTCAATTGGATTCTATATTTTCAAGCTGTTTCTTCCCGTGAACCTCCATGCATTCTATGAGTATCCGAATAAAAATGCAGGGTATTTTCCGGAAGTGTTTTACCTCTCTCCTTTTTTTATCCTGCTGATTCTCTATGCTCTGTTTATAGCAAAAAAATACAAAAGAGAGCTTCTGTTCTGCTCACTCTTCTTCTTCATTCATATCTTCCTGGTAGTGAATATCATACCCTCGGGAGGAACAGAAATGGTATGTGATCGTTATGCCTACATTCCCGGTCTCGGCCTGTTCACCATGGTCGGTGGCGCCTATGCCCTCACTACAGAAGGCGCATACAGATTGGGCGGCCGAATAAAGATGGTATCGACCATCCTGTTGATCATCTGCGCAGGAGCGCTTTCAGTCATTTCCTACCAACGAAATGGTATATGGAAAGACAATCTTACCTTAATGAGTGACATCATAAGAAGCGACCCCAATAATATTGTAGCATATACCCATCCAGGGATTTCGAAAGCCAAGTTGAAAGATTATACAGAGGCAATAATGGAATACAACAAAGCAATTGAGGTGGATCCCAATAACGCTATCGCATATAGCAATCGGGGGATTGTAAAAGCCAAGTTGAAAGATTATACGGGGGCAATACTGGATTACAACAAAGCAATTGAGGTGGATCCCAATAATGCTATCGCATATAGCAATCGGGGGTTTGTAAAAGCCAGGTTGAATAATTATACAGGGGCTATAGTGGATTACAACAAGGCAATTGAAGTGAATCCATCTTATGCTACTGCCTATTTTGGTCGTGGCATAGCAAGGGAAAAATCGGGCAATAAATACGGCGCGTGCGCTGATATGAGAAAATCTTTTGAGCTGGGGAATTTTCAGATAGAAGAGGATATGAGACGAATCTGTCGATGAGACTATATGGGGTACTGCAATGAAAAGAGGGATGCCGGGGTACCGCGCTGACTGCATCTCTGTTATTGTGCAAAGTACAACCGGGAATTTGAGAATTTGTTAGTGGCGTTTCTTAAGTTGCTGCTGAATTCTGTTTATATAAACTCCAGAGAGGATGATGCTTGCGTTTCGTGCAGTCGTGATTTTGCATGGTATTGAGGTATACTTACAATTATGCTAAAAATAGCCGTGATAGACGGACAGGGCGGAGGCATCGGGAGTCTGATAATCAAGCGATTGAAAGAGGAACTGGGGGACCGCATAGAAATAATTGCCCTTGGGACCAATTCTACTGCCACCACGGCCATGATGAAGGCGAGAGCGAACAAGGGAGCAACTGGGGAAAACGCCATAAGGTGGAACACAGGCAGGGTTGAAGTCATCACTGGACCGCTCAGCATTATTCTGGCCAACGGCATGATGGGCGAACTCACTGCTCCAATGGCAGAAGCCATCGCAACGTCTCCGGCAAAGAAAATTCTGCTCCCTTTGAACCAGGAGGATATTGAGGTGCTGGGCCTGGCAAGAGAACCGCTGCCTCATCTGATCGAAAAACTCATTGAACGCATAAAGGAGGTTGCCTATGTGTGAAGCAAATGCTTATATTTATAAAGATGGAAAGGAAGACCTTTATCTCGAAAATGTTGACGTCCTTATTCCCGAGGGCAGTAAGATTTTCCTTAAGAACCTTTTCGGCGAGCAAAAGACATTTGAGGGATGTGTAAAAGAGATATCGCTGCTGAAACATAAGATATTGCTGGAAGCAAAGAAGTGATCAGGAAAGCCCTGCTGCTGAAAATTTTTGACGCCGCCAATATGCAACGTTGGAACGACAAGATTCGCCCTGTCGAGCTAAGGGAACTGGACAAGCAGGCCCACAAGATGATGCTGGCGTATTTCATCGGAAAATTCGAAGAGGAACAGAATGGGTTTGACTGGATAGAGATTATCGAGGGTGGCATATTTGAGTTTCTGCAGCGCCTCGTTATTACAGATTTGAAACCTCAGATCTTTTACAAAATTAAGGAAGATAAAGACAAATACCGGGAGCTGAATAACTGGGTTTTTGATAAACTGAAGCCTGTCATATCACCGCTCGGCGATGTCTTTTGCGATAAATTCAGGAACTATTTTGCGGATTCTCCGGATACCCTGAACAGGAAGATTCTAAGGGCGGCCCATTTTTATGCTACAAAATGGGAGTTCGATATTATCGAGAGAATAAACCCCACCGGTTTTGAAATCCCTCAAATAAAGAACAACCTGCAGATCGAGCAGGAAAAATATTACGACCTCAAAGGCATACAGCAGCTCGCGCTCTATTCTCATTACAGGGACTTCGTCGATCTCTGCGGGCAGCTCCGGTTCCAGCTGCGCTGGAGCCATATCCACAGGGTGCCCAAGACCTCGGTGATAGGTCATATGCTTATCGTGGCCATCCTCTCTCATCTCTTCTCGCTCGGGATACAGGCAAGCAAAAAACGCTGCATCAACAATTATTTCACCGGCCTGTTCCATGACCTGCCTGAGGTCCTTACCCGCGACATCATTTCCCCGGTGAAAAGATCTGTGACCGGACTTGAGGCCCTCATCAAGGACTACGAGAAAGAGCAGATGGAGAAAGAAGTATATGCCCTCATCCCGGAATCGTGGCATCAGGAAATGAGGATGTTCACTGAGAATGAATTCGAGAGCATCGTTACTATCGATGGGAACATCCAAAAGACGACTTCGGAAGATATTACCGCCCAATTCAACAAGGACAAATTCAACCCGAGGGATGGTGAACTCATAAAAGCTACCGATGACCTCGCGGCATTTGTGGAAGCTTACCTTGGGCTCGAAAACGGCATTAAATCAAATGAGCTGGTTGAGTCGAAGAATTACCTGAAAACCAAGTACAAGCAATCTTCGATAGCCGGGATCAATTTCGGCGAAATTTATGCGGATTTAGAGTAACGCCCGCGAGCAGTAACCTGGCAGCCCATGACCACCTGGCGATTAATAGATTCCGGCCCCTGTGACGCCGCATATAATATGGCGCTCGATGAGAGCCTTGCAATCGCAATCCGGAAAGGCTTGTCGCCCCCTACGCTGCGTTTTTACGGATGGCAGCAGCCTTCCGTCACTATCGGGGCATTTCAGAAGATCAGTGATATCAACACTCTCTACTGCTCGCAGCATAATGTCCAGGTCGTCAGAAGGCCTACCGGAGGCCGGGGCATTCTTCACGGCGACGAACTCACATACAGTTTTTGCTCCAACAATGAGGGCTTATTCTCTAACGGGCTTCTCGATGCATACAGGAATATCAGCGGTGCATTTTCACTCGCTCTGAAAAGACTGGGCCTCCCTGTAGTGATGCAAGACCGCCGTCTGAAGGGAAGGGACACTCTGAGAAGTCCGCTCTGCTTTCAAGCCACTTCGTATGGCGAACTGACCATTAACGGCAGAAAATTGATAGGCTCTGCCCAGAAACGATGGTGCGACGGCTTTTTACAGCAGGGTTCAATACCTTACAGGACCGATTGCATAGCACTTGCCGCGGTATTCAATGATAAAGGGCAGTCCGCAACAAGCAACGGGCGGGAAATCATCGGGTTAAAAGATTTGGTCCCTGATTTCGATGCGGATGAGCTGAAAAAATATCTCAGGGATTCCTTTGAAGTACTTTTCGGTATCAGCCTGGTTGCGTCCCTTCCGTCTGATCAGGAGGCGGAGGAGGCCCAACTGCTGTGTTCTGAGAAATATCGGCAGCCTCTGTGGACAAGAGGGGAGCTGCGGGGACAGTATCTTTGTAATAATGAAATATAGAGGCAAGCATCACAAGGCTTAAATACCCCTGGACGATGTATGTTATCAGTTGGTACGGCAGCGCAAGCAGTGGGCCGACGAGAGGAATAAAAGTAAGGGGAGCGCCTATAAGGATAACGATGAAACCGATTACCATGTATCCGAACAGGAGAACGCTGTAAAAGCCGACTGCAGAAGGTCTTGAGTAAAGATATTTAGCCGCCTCTTTTATGGCTGTTAAAAACCTGGATTTATAAAAAGCCAGATGCGCCACCCCGTATGCTGCGACTGAAAGTGTAGGCAATATCAACGCAATGCCTGCCGACATGAGGAGCAGCGAGCAGAAAAAACTGATGAAAAGCCCTAACGTAGCTTCGTAGCTTTTAGCTAAGTCGATGATCGATGAAGCACCTCCGACCAGAAGGCCCAGAAAGAAGGCGATCGCAATGAACAAAAAACCTATAAAGGATGAAAACATGGTTAACGAGATAAAGAGACGCTTCCCTTCAGAAAAAAAGATCTTCAGACTGAACTTGTCTATCTCCTTCAGGACAGACCTGGCAAGAATCGCTATTGTGCCTCCCAGGGCATAGACCCATACAACGAGGACGAATGAAAGGTAGATAAGAAGGCTGAAAAGTATTATGAGCGCCATGGCAAAGTATTTGTTGAGCAGCTCTGCAGAACCCCTGAAGACGCTCACCAAATCCTTAAGACGCAGGATCTCCGTTAAATCGAGACCAAAAAGAATGAAGGCGATAGCTATAGGCATGCCGACAATTATGAAGAAGCTCATCCCGCTCAACACAAGGGTGACGAGCTGAACAACCAGCAACTGCCAGTTTCTATTGACTGTATTTATGCCTTCTTTAATGGCTGAGATATGCGTCACTGTGCCTTTTGCTGCGACATGCCTACAATCGAGATGCCGGAGTCTTCCGCCTCCTCTATTAGATTGTCTCTTCTTATAATTATACTTCTTTCCGCTTCTATCGCAAGCACCCGCGCCTTTACCTCAATCATCGCTTGCAGAGTGGAAGGACCGACCACAGGCACATCGAGTCTCATGCCCTGCTGAGGCTTGCTCACTTTTACCACGACGGCCCCATCGCCCGCCCATTTGCCTCCGCGCCTTATCGCGTCATCAGTGCCCTCTATGGCCTCAACAGCCATTACCGCCTTGCCTTTGACAACGACCGTCTGTCCTATGTCCAGATCACCAACCGCTTTTGCAATTCTCCAGCCGAACTCGATGTCTTGCCATTCCTCTGATGAAGGTCCTTTTACGGTCAATACGCCTGAGGGAGTCAGCAGGTTGGGACTGAAGACCGCGGTATTTACTACCGTAATTCCTTCGCCTGCCAATTCCTTAGAGAAGGCATTCAGGATGGAATCATCGCTCTTGTCTTTAAGTGAGAAGAGAAGTTTAATGGCCCTCAAATCAGGGACAACCTTTGATTTATAAATAATCGACTTGGGCACCTTCCCGGCCATAATGACCTCGCTGATGCCGGAATCTTTCAATGCGCCTATCAAGGAGCCTATCTTGCCGACATTTATCCAATGAAAATGATCGGAGAGGTCTTTGAGGGCCGGTGATGCCAGGTCTTCCAATGCTATAGTTACAACCTTGTAGCCTCTGTCTCTTGCGTCTCTTGCTATGATCTCAGGGAGTTCGCCGCTGCCTGCAATGATGCCTATCTGCATATGCCTCTTTTATTTTGTTCTATGAACTCCACGAGTCTCTCGACCTCCGGAGTACCTGCAAGTTCGGACTTGATCTTTTTCAGAGCATCCTTTAAGGTCCGCTTCTCTCTGAAGAGGATTTTATAGGCTTTCTTGAGATTATTTATCGCCTCTTCGGAAAAACCATGTCTTTTTAAACCTATGACATTAAGCCCGTAGAGCTTCGCCCTGGCGCCGGAAGCCATAGTGAATGGAGGGACATCCTGTCCAATGCCGCTGAACCCGCCGACCATGGAATATGCGCCTATGCGCGTAAACTGGTGAATAGCCACAACGCCCCCGACAAACGCAAAATCCTCAACAACGACATGTCCAGCCAGAGTAGCGGCATTAGCCATCGCAATTGAAGAACCGATTTTGCAATCATGGGCGATATGGACATAGGCCATGAGAAAGTTTGAATCTCCAATTTCGGTCACGCCATCACCGCCGACAGAAGCCCTGTGTATTGATGCGTATTCCCTAATGATATTGCGCTTGCCGATTTTGACACCGGTCTTCTCGTTCTTGTATTTAAGGTCCTGCGGAGGAAGGCCTATCGTGGCATACGGATATACGGTACAATTCTCTCCGATCTCGGTGTTCCCTTCGATTATTATATTTGAAATCAGCTTCGAGCCTTTTTTGATTTTCGCGCCTTCACCAATAATACAATAAGGACCGATAGAGACGGAATCGGCTATCTCAGCTTTGGGGCTGATAATTGCGGTTTTATGAATTTCTTTAGCCATCCGTCCTCCTACAGGTCTTTATCAGAAACCATTGCAGTAAACTCGGCCTCTGATGTCAGCTTGTCATCTACAAATGCATTTCCTGAAAATTTCCAGACATTACCTCTCTTGTGCATGACATTTACTTCCAGCCTTAGCTGGTCTCCTGGCAGGACAATTTTTCTGAACTTGACCTTTTCCATGCTCAAGAAATAGACGGTCTTTCCCTGGGTGCCGGACTTGAAGGCAAGTATGCCGGCAACCTGGGCCAATGCCTCAATAATGAGCACGCCGGGCATAACAGGATTATTGGGGAAATGTCCCTGGAAAAAAGGCTCGTTTATCGTAACATTTTTAATACCAACGGCCCTGACGCCGGCTTCAAGCTCAATTACTCTGTCAACCATTAAAAAGGGATAGCGATGCGGCAGATTGGTCAAGACTTCCTTAATGTCTATCATTTCTCCTCCAATTCAGTGTCAAGGTCAGCGGCCAATGTCAGGGCCACATCCTTCGACTGACACTATTCACTGTCTTCTAAAAGGCTGAGTCTCTTTTCGAGGTCTTCAATTCTTTTTTTCAACTCCGGCAGTTTGTTAAAAATCGCTGTTGCTCTGAGCCATTCTCTATGTGGTATCATAGGCGCCCCGCCGTATACGCCGCGCTTGACCTCTCCCATGACACCGCCTTTGGCAGCTACCATTGTCCCGGCTTCAACAGAGGCATGGTCCGCGACTCCAACCTGGCCCCCAAGCATGGACCCGTCACCAATGTTGGAGCTTCCACCTATTCCTACCTGGGCCACTATAATAACATTCCTGCCGACCTGTACGTTATGGCCGACCTGTACGAGATTGTCAATCTTCGTCCCTTTGCCTATTACCGTCGTGCCCGTCGTGGCCCTGTCTATCGTTGCCCCGGCGCCTATTTCCACATCATCTTCAATGCGGACATTTCCCACCTGGGGTATCTTGTTATGTCTTCCGTCCTCAAAAACATATCCGAATCCGTCAGAGCCGATTACAGCATTGGGATGAATAATCACCCTGTCTCCTATAACAGTATTTTCCCTTATGGTAACATTAGGGTAAATGACGCAATCATGGCCTATAACGCAATCTTCACCTATAAATACGCCGGGGAAGATAACGGCCCCGGACCCGATTCTGGCCCTGCAGGAAATATAGGAGAAATCAGAAATAGTGACATCCGGGGCTATTTCGGCCTCACCGGAAATAAATGCATTTTTACTGATACCTCCAGGCCCAATGCGCCTGACATAGAAATGGTTGAGAAGCTTTGCAAAGGCATAGAGCGGGTTCTTTGTCCTTACCTGTGTTTTCGCCAGGTCCGGAACGAAGTCTTTAACCAGTACAGCCGCAGCGCTGCTAATCCGGAGTTCTTTAATGAGCTTGGAGCTCGTAAGAAAGGTAATATCTTTCTCCCCAGCATCGTAAATGCCTGTTGCTCCCGTTATCTCAATTGTCTCATCGCCCCTGATTTCACCGTCAAGCAGTTCGGCAAGCTCTCGCAGTTTCATATCTTCTTCAGAATTTACGCGGGGCGAAGCCTATTTCTTCGATTCCTTCGCGCCTTTCTGATCATTGTACTTCTTTATTATGATATCGGTAATTTCAAGACTTTTATCGCTGTAAAGCAACGATTGCACCGGCAGAATAACCGTATATTTTTCATCCTGACCATATTTCGCGACTATCTCAATTATTTCCTTGTATACAGCTTCCGTCAACTCTCTTCTTTTTTTCTCAAACTCCTGATTTGCATCCGTTACCATTCTCTGGAATTCTCTTTCAGCCCGCTCCATTTCTTCTATCCGGGACTTTCTCGCATCTGCCGATATGATTTTTTCCTGTTTCTCCAGATCGGTCTTCATCTTCTCGATGGCCTTGCCTTTTTCGGTGATCGTCGATTGTTTGGACGACATGATTTCCTTTAATTTACCGACAGCTTTCTTGCCTTCTTCAGCTTCATTTGCAGCCCTGTCAATGTCAACAAAACCTAACTTGATGTCCGCTGCATGGACGCGAGTCAAAGCGCCGTTTAATAACACGGCAAAGCCAACAAGCACCACT
>JADFXI010000003.1 GCA_015233655.1 Nitrospirota bacterium
GTATGACATTAAGAGACTTGTCTTGCAACTCTGCGTCTCTGTGTCTCTGTGGTTAATTTATTTAAAGTGGGGAGCTGAAGTGAGTAGAGAGAAGATGAAGATATTGGGTTTCTATTTGCTGGCGGTGCTGATAATCGGCAGGGTCGTAATAACGCCGCTCCAGCAGTCGCTGCGGGAGAAGAAAAGCATACTTAAAGAATATGAAGACACCTATAAGATGCGAATGATCTCTTTCGAAAAATATAAGGCGGCGCAGGAAACGGTATATATCCAGTCCGCCCTTATGCCAATATCCTGCAAACATTATCCCTTTCCCCAGTAAATGACAGCGTATGGATAAGTGGCGTTCCATCTTGTATCGACTCCTGCCTTTATCGAATAGACAGGTACGGGTTTGCCCACATCTATTGTTATCTCCAGAAACGGGGAAGGGGCAAAATCTATTCCTTCTCCCTCTCCTCCGATTGTCCTTTGCACAATTTTCATAAGGGCAGGATTGGAGGATACCGGCGTTTCAGACATGGCCATTTTCAGTCTTTGGGCCGAGTCCCTGCTGATGTCAAGATGTGCCATCAGCACTTCCTCAGAAG
Source organism: Nitrospirota bacterium (assembly GCA_015233655.1). GTDB lineage: Bacteria > Nitrospirota > Thermodesulfovibrionia > Thermodesulfovibrionales > Dissulfurispiraceae > JADFXI01. The sequence continues at coordinate 591 of JADFXI010000003.1, forward strand.
CCGTATTGGGATTAAATCCCGAATTGGGAAGCAAGGTCACGTAGGGCGCTATTTTCTTATAAAGCTCTCCATCCATTCCCCTCACAAAAGCAAATTCATATTTGTACTGCATAGGGTAATTCCGCGAAGTATATGGTTTTCCTTCCGCCTTGTAAAATGCGTCCTTCGCCCCATTAAGACGCGAGAGGTTGCCCCTGCTTGTCCAGTCAAGGTAGCTGTCAATGATTATCGCGCCTTTATTCTCTTCCGGAGTGACATTGTGCAATAACCTTTGCAGGGCCGTAAGATTGGAGCCGACAAGCGAAATCATGCCATTGCTGTCCTGTACCTTTATCTCAATATCTTCCCCTATAGAAACTCCATTATTATCCAGTGGAATGCTTTTCACCCCCAGCAGGTCTTCCGATGTATTAAAAACAATCTCACCCGGTGCAACCCTGCCTGCAAGGATACTGTACATAAGGGTATTAAACGTGGAGGCTGCCTTTATCATAGCCTCGGATTTCCGTTTCATGCCGTCAGCAGCTCTCAGGTGTTCTTTGACGAGCCAGTTGAACCCGATGCCCACAGTAATAATAACCCCTGTCATCAACAATGCCAGTATTGTGGCCGAGCCTCCTGACCCCCTACTGTGTGTCATTATAATCCGCTTTCCTCATAGTATTTGTGTTTATGCAGAACAACAGCGTCTGCTTTTTATTGCCCGAAACATAGGTCATTTTGACTGTCGATGGAAGCGACCTTCTCTTGCTCCCGTCAAAATTCTGCGACCACTCGGCGTTCCGTCCTAATACGTCAAAACCATAGAATTCGATATCAATAGATTGCACGCCGTCCAGCAGCGTAAGTGAGTTGCCTTTTTTATAATCGCCGCCGACGTAATCCCAGTCCAATTCCCTGCAAGTCTTCGTATAGACAGGGAGTTCATAATATACCACAGCAAACAACCCGTTATCTCTATTCTCTTTTACGATCCAGGCAATAACCGGGAGGTCTCCTGCCAGGGGGGAAAGGGAAATATAGGAAATTTTTTCGCTGTCGCCGTAAAAATACGGGAACCACCCCGCTTTTTCCTTATAGACATAATAATCGACCACAGCGCCGAAGCTGCTGTCGATCCACAAGTATTTTGCCTTGTCCCAGAAATTGACTCCCTTTTCCATCAGGCCCTTATATTGCCTGAGTCCCTGGTTGAGGGCCATAGTGGCAAGCATAACCATAGAGCTGAAAATGGCCATGGCCACCAGGACCTCAATAAACGTGTATCCCTTAAAATTCGAGCGGCGAAATATTCTTGTCAACCTTGGCGCTCCTGAAAACATTCATCTCATACTCCCGGCTCAGTTTTCTGGAATCGAGCCGTATTGTCACTTTATAAAGATTCAGATTAAAATAATGCATCAGCTTGCCGTCAGGAGTGTCACGTGAAGGTCGCACAGTGTCGACAAGTCTGGCGTCCCAATGCATTATAACATCATCCCCCATATCTTCCGTTCCCTGCTTCGCTTCCATATCAAGGACCTTCATGTAATTGACAACCTGGGGCAATTTGGAAGAGAAAAGATTGTTATCATTCGCACGTTCAAGATGCTGAAACCCGAGTCTGAAAAGATACATGGTGGCCGCAACACCGGCTGTCAGTATCAGGCTGGCGACCATTACCTCAAGGATCAGGAAACCCTTCTCGTTTCTTGACCTATGACGCATCACATATTACCCATCCTCTATGCCGACTTCATGACGATTACGCCGAAAGGGGCCTGTATCTCGATCAGAAATGTGTTGTTCTCCGAGTATACTTTGATCTCTCCACCGGAAGTCGTGCCGGTCTTGTAAAACCTGATGGGCTGATCTATCTGAATGAAGACGTCTTTCAATCCGCCTGAATCCGCCCCGTCAACAAGCATCCTTCCGTCCTTTGCTTCGATGAGCTTGTCACGGCTATATAAAAAGGCCTCCATCCTCATGGACGAAACAAGCGTCAAGACCTTTTCCGCTCTGAGTGACGCCTGATAGCGCTGATACATGGAGTACGAGATCGGAACGCTCACTGAGAACATCATCCCTATGATAGTGATGACGATGAGCAATTCTATGAGCGTAAAGCCTTGTGCCCCCTGTCTTTTGCAGCCTGCCTTTTTCACAGCTTTATATCGCTGGCGCTCATCACTGTCAGGATCAGGGAGATAACTATAAAGCCCACTATGATGCCTGTGATGGTAATGACCACCGGCTCCACGAGGGCAAGCACCCTTTTGGTCGTGTTTCTGAAGCGCTCGTCAAAGATGCGGTGGACCTCAAGAAAGATGTCCCTGAGGTTGCCGCTCTCTTCACCCACCCGGATCATGTTCGCCACGATCTCCGGCAGGATATGTATATGGGAAAAGACATCAGCGATACCTTTCCCCTCTTTTATCTGGTCAATGGCAGGCTCAATTGATTCGCGCACCTTTTTGTCCATAATGACCCCCGTGGACAAACGCAGGGCGTCTATAAACGCGATCCCGCTGTTGAGCATGGAGTACATGGAATAGGAAAACCGGGACAATTCGAGAGAGAGGATCAGGCTGCCGAACAGGGGCAGGTAAATAAGGTATGAATAAGCCTTTGAGAGAACATTTCGCGTATTCGTCACCTTAAGCATGACGAAAACCAGCGCAACCGCCAGGAGGATAAAATAAACGTTCGTGATGCTGAGGAAATTGCCGATGGAATAGAGTATCTTCGCGGTTACGGGAAGGGTAGCGTCGTTTTTCCCGAATATACTAAAAAACCGGGGGATAATAAACTTGAAGATAACAAAAATAACAAGCATGCTCGCGCCGATCAGAAAGGAGGGATAAGCGAGCGCGTTCTTTATTTCTCCCTTGAACTGTATTTGGAACCGCTGGTATTCCGCAATGTTCTCGAAGGCCGACCGGACATCACCGACGCTCTCTCCAGCGTGGATCATGGTAACAGTAAGCAGGTTGAACTGTCCGGTGTCGGAAAAGGCCCTCGCTATGGTCTTTCCGGCCTTTATGTCCTTCAGTATCGTGGAGAGGGTGTCCCTCATTTGCATTGACGAGCTGGAGTTGACAACGATTTCGAGCGCCCGGTCTATTTTTATTCCGGATTTCAGAAGTATGCTCATTTCACGGAACACGTTATAAAGGTCTTCATCCTTGACCTTTTTTCTTAAGCCGCGCTTTTTTACCGCCCTTGCAACAACCTCATTTATTTCCACTACGGTCAGGTCCCGCTGTTTCAGGAGAGAAAGCGCCTCTGACGACCCTACGGCTGTTATGTTTCCGGCAATAACTCTGCCTGCAGGGTCAAGGCACCTGTACTTGAAATCCATCAGCTCACCCTCAATATCTCTTCTATGGTGGTAAGCCCTTTCATCACCTTCAGCATGCCGTCCTCACGGAGCGACCTGAAGGAGTGTCGTTCCCGTAGGGCGGACCGCAGCGTTTCGAGGGACCGTCCCCTGAGGAATGTCTCTTTGAGATCATCCGTATACTCAAAGCATTCGAATATGGACATCCTCCCTTTGTACCCCGTTCCGGCACAGGCAGGGCACCCCTTGCCCTTTTTGAAAACCATTTCACCGCCCAGCAGGTGCTTGAAATTTTCGAAGATGGCATAAAGGTCAAACTCCTTCAGCACCTCCTCCGGCACAGGGTAGATATCATTGCATCGCTGGCAATTCTTTCTTATGATGCGCTGGGCTATAACCCCGATAACAGAGGCATTAAGGAGATAATCTTCCAGCCCCATTTCCATCAGCCTGAAAAGACTGCTGGGAGAATCGTTGGTATGGAGAGTGGAAAGGACGAGATGTCCCGTAAGGGCGGAGTGAATGGAAATTTCAGCCGTGTCCCTATCTCTGATTTCACCCACCATTATGACATCGGGGTCGTGCCTGAGGATAGAGCGGAGGGCGGATGCAAAGGTCAACCCGATATCGGTTTTGACCTGGATCTGGTTTATGCCGTCGATCTGATACTCAACAGGGTCTTCCACCGTTATAATTTTTCTGTCCGAGTTGTTCAGGCGCGTAAGCATTGAGTACAGCGATGTAGTCTTTCCCGAACCGGTAGGGCCGGTCACCAGGAGAATTCCGTACGGCTTTGCTATAAGATCAATAATGGTCTTCGCATGGTCCGCTTCCATGCCAAGCTGCATGATATCAAAGGTAAGCCGCTCCCTGTATAGCAGCCTCATCACGACACTTTCGCTTTTAACCATGGGAATGGTGGACACCCTGATGTCGAGAAAAATAGATGCGATCTTGGTGCTGAACTTCCCGTCCTGGGGCAATCTCTTTTCTGCTATGTCCAGGTTGGAAAGGAGCTTTATCCTCGATACTGTCGCAAGATAAAAGGCCTCTTCGAGTGATTCGATGTCATGGAGTATGCCGTCGATCCTGAACCGCACACGGTACCTGTCACCCACCGGCTCTATGTGGATATCGGTAGCCATAAGTTCCACAGCCCTGCTCAAGAGGTTATTAAGGTATTTAATAACAGGGGCTTCGAATGCAAGTTCTTTCAGCCGCTCAGGCGAGTCATCCACATGCAGGGAGACAAAATTATCGTCCTTGTCCCCTAAATATGTCTTGGACAATTCCTTTACGGCACGTTCACCGGCAAGGAGGGTAACGACCGAATAGTGTGTGCTTTTGGTTACATACTCTTCAACTGAATTATTGAGCGGGTCGTCGGTAACAAATGTTATGACGCCTTTCTTCCTGTCAAACTCCACAGGGACAAAATGGTTCCTAACGATAAAATCGAGGTCCACTTCCTGGGAGAGGGGAATAATGACGCCTTCACGGTCCGCCTCGTAATTCTCCACTTCGAAGACAGGGATCGCTAATTGTTCCGACAACGCCTGTACAAGATGCGTCTCAGTGATAATGCCCTGTTGGATAAGAATCTGTCCGAGGTAGCCACCGACCTGTTTCTGGACTGTCAGTGCCCTCTCTACATCTTCCTGCTTGACGCCAAACCGTGAATTAAGAATCTCGCCGAGAAGCATGCTACCAGTTCTTCAAGATCTTCTCATCGATCTGCCCGTTGGGGCCTAAGGAATAAAGGTCAAATGGTCCGTGCTCACCAGGACATTTATACTGGTAGTCCCTGCCCCATGCGTCTTTGGGGAGTTCCTGCTTTGAAAGGTAGGGGCCCCTCCATTTTGAATCGGTTGCGTCGCCCTGTTTGACCAGTTCCGACAAGTCTTTCGGGCACTTGCCCACATCGAGCATAAACGACTGGACCCCGGAGGAAAGCATCTCGACCTGGGCTTTCGAGATTTCCTCCTTGGACCTCTCGAACTTGCCCATAAGGTTCGGCGCCACAAGTGATGCTATAAGGCCGATAATCATAACCACGATCAGTATTTCTATAAGAGTAAACCCTGTCTCCTCACGCAACCTCTTCTTCATAGTCTCACCTCAGCATCATTGCAACTGTATATTTAGAAACTGCCATGTTATATCCATACCTGTCGCTTTCTCTACTATGTTGATCTTTCTGACAGTATCATCCAGTCTCTCAAAAATCAGAATAAATTCCACCACGCTCCCCTCCTGAAGAAATACGTGGTCAGGCAATGTCGGAATTCCTTCGACCCTAAGCAAGAGGTATTTTCTCCCGCTGCCATCCGCCACAATGGTAAGGGCGTCAGCGTTACCCGGAGGGGCCAGAGTCAGGGCTTCCTTTGTGCCGGGCTGTAAAGAGGCCGACCTGGATTTATACTCATACTTAAAGTTTACCCGTGTGTCTTTATCTGTAACTGTTATCTTAGTTATTCTCACCCGCGGCTCGGTATCGCATACCTTATCCACAGCGTACTCTCTAAAGCTTGCCTTCCTGGAACAGGCGCCCATAAAACAAGCCAGTATCGCTATTGCCAATATAACAGCTGCTCTATTTTTCATAAGTAGTATATTATCGCACCGATGCCCTGAAGAAATCAAAGCCGGGCTTTTCCCCCTGCTCACCCTCAACTCCTTACAAGTTCCCCATACGCTGATTCTATCCTGCTCATTACCGCTTCGAGGCTGTATCGATTCCGGACGAATTCGAGGCCATTGGCTGAAAGAGTTTCCGCAAGTCCCTTTTCCCTGAAAATCCTGAGAACAGCGGCGGCAAAACTTTCGGGGTCATCTGCTACCAATATATCTCTTCCGGGAAGAGCCCCGATGCCTTCATTGCCATACGAGGTCGTAACCACCGGTGTCCCTGCAGCCAGGGCATCAAGAATCTTCGCAATAATGCCTCCGCCTATCAGGATTGGAGCAACAAAGACGGACGCTTTTTTGTAACATTCATCTATGTCCTCAACAAAACCCGTGACAAGGACCCCGGAGTCCTTCTCCTGAAGAGATGACAGCTCATCAGGAGGCCCATAGCCCGCGATTATGAATTTGGCATCGGGAGCGGTTTTTCGTATCAAAGGAAAGATGTCTCGATAAAAATACAGTGCGGCATCGACATTTATTTGCCGGTATTTATAGGAGGCGAGGAAAAGAATGCTGTCTCTTTCCTTAGCGAATCCCCTGTCGGTAAAATCCAGTCCGGCAGGATGAGGGACCACATCAACATTCAGTGCCGGGTCCATAGCTATTATATATTCTTTATCATTTTCCGACCGTGTAAACACCCTGTCGAACCTGGCGGCTATCCTGACTTCCAGCGCTCTGATAAAACGGTACTTAATATAACCGATTACCTTGCCGAACCCCCCGGACTTTTTCATGTTCCGTTCAGCCGGCTTTGTCATCACATCATGGACATCCAGCACCATTGGAGTTTTACCCTTCTTCATCATCAAAGCAGGCCCAATCCATTCAACCTGTATAAGGTCAAAACGACCGTTATCAGCTATCCTTTTTGAAAACAGGCTGAAGCCTGCATAGTTTATTATAAGGCGCGCGCTATCGAAGAAGGTCCTTTTCGCTTTTGTCTTATACTTATAAGCATATATAGCTTTACAGAAAGGCTTAAGATCTTCCAGCGTGGCGGATTCATCTTCTTCCAGCCTTGTGGCGAGATATATTTCGTGTTTCTTCGATAGGCTCCTGATTACCTCAAAGACATACCTGCCGCCTGCATGGTAGGCCTTCTGCTGCGGAAGGAATAGGCTGACGAATAAGATTTTCACTATTGCGTGTTTTTCAGGTGCTTCAAAAAAGCATCCAGGATCCTGTCAGCAGTAATTGATGAATTACCAGCATCCCTCCTGTAGCTGCAGTAGTCATCAGACAGGGAAATCACCTTGCTGCCGGTCCCGAAAGTACCGATCTCGGCAGCTGAGGTCGGCGAGAAGAAGCTTAAGTTTTTCACCTTTTGCGAGATCGCAAGATGGAGGGCAAGACTGTCGCTTGTTATTACATAATCACAGCCTTTGATTATGGCCGCAAATTCAAGAATACTGTTGTCATTGCCTGTGTCAAAAAGCCTGTCGGACTTTATGGCGTCCCTTATGACAGCGTTCCTTTCGGTCTCTTCCAAGCCTCCGAGCAGATATACGGCGGTCTTCCGGCCCCCGACTTCAAGAAGCAGCAATCTCTCGATCAGCTTCACAGTCTCATAAAGGAGCAACTCTTTCGACAACCATCTTGAGCCCGCGCCGCTGTTTACACCCACATTGAAAAATTCGCCGCTGAAAAGGGAAGTCTTATTTTGTTCTGTAAGAGACGAATTATAAAAAATCGGTCCGGCAATTTCTATATCCAGCATCGAGGCAAATATCTGATTGTGTTCCCTGACATTTATCTTCTTCAGTTCATCAGCCTTAGCTTTGCCGAAACGCGAGATCAGTCCCATGTCGAACCATTCCGCGGCATTTTCGCTATATGCAGGTTTCCCATGGCTCAGGAAGGCCCCTGTCACTTCCTTGCCATTCAGCGTATCCACAATGTTCAAAACTTCTGTCTCGTCATCCAGAGAGATTACGAGATCAAAAGTCATGTCCCTTAATGTGTCAATATTCAGCTCGGGAGTGGCTATTGAATAAACATAAGGATTAAATCGCAAAAGATCAAAGGAATGCGACGAAGTCAGCCAGTAAATCCGTGGCGAACCATATTTAGTATAAAGTCCGGGCAGCACGTAGGAAGTCCTGACGACATCACCCAGGGCGCCGAATTTCACTATCAGGATGTTAAACATTGAAAACCTTCAGGCCAAGAAATATTTTCATCGGTTCCGGCATATAATATTCAGCTGATCTGTCCTGGTCCTGGACTTCATGATACATTTTGGCAGAAAAGAAAAGACAGGCGCGGCAACCGGACTGGCGAACATATTGAACATAAGGGAATTGATTTTCTTATCACTGAATAAATGTATCCATCCCCTGGAATAACAGTGCAGTCCCAGCTTTTCAGCGATTACACGGAGCGTCCTCATCTGATAGAAGGAAATATGCTGACCTGTTTCAAAGGCATAGTACGACCAGTCCTCCGGTTTGGGTGGAGCGTGCTCAAACAGTTGAGTAGAAATTATGATATTTCGTGTTCGAGCTTGCGCCAGAATCTCTTGGAGAAAGCCTATAGGGTCTGTTTGATGCTCCAGGACCTCAAACGCTGTTGCGGCAACGAAAGATGCGTCAGGAGGGGCCTCGAATCCGCCGGCCAATAAGTTGCTGCAGTATTTGTCCGACCAATAAAAATCAAAACCTATATCTCTCATAATTCGCGTCAGCAAACCGCACCCGCCGCCTATGTCGAGATATTTACCATGGCGATCAAAGATGAAAAACAGCATGGCCGAAAGGACCCCTGAGACAATAACATTCCTTTGCACCAAGCCTGTATCTGAAGCACTTAAAACGCTGCCATATGCTTCATCCAGCCAGTATGGGTCTTCGGTCCTGAGGAAACCGCATGCATCGCAATAAAAATATGAACTGGTATACTTGCAGAGTATCTTATGAGCAAAGACAACTCTGGTATCCATGCCGCAGACCTTACACTTCATTCAGCAATCCCTCCGAGGAGAAGTTCATAATATAATGCAGTCAACTCTTGCTCTTCGCAAGCTTTTCCATATCGGTCACGATTTTCTCCCACGAGTATTTTGTCTCGACAAGCCTGCGGGCATTTTGAATAATTGAGCTTCGCAGCCCAGGATCACCCAGGATCTTCCGTATGGCTCCAGCAAAGTCGGCAGGCGTGTCAGCCACCATCAGATGCTCTCTGTCCCTGGCCTCGATGCCCTCGCAACCCTTTGAAGTAGTTACAACCGGCAAGCCTGCCGCCATGGCCTCAAGTATTTTTATCCTCGTCCCTGCCCCGCTCCTTAGCGGCACGAGCAGGAGGTCAGCATCCCTGAAATAAGGAAGGATGTCCGGGACATTTTCGTGAAAACCAATATTCTCTGTTGCATGACTCATCCTCAACTTACTAATATTCCGTCCAACTATTTCGAGCCGGGCATCCGGCTGTCCAGCCCGCACCAGCGGCCATATCTGTTCGATAAGGTATAAGGCAGAATCTGCGTTCGGAAGGTAATCCATGCCCCCTATAAATAGAAGTTGTTTCCCGGCCCTGCTCTTAGGCGCATATTCGAAACGCGTGCAGTCCACGCCGTTCGGGGCGGTATAGACCTTGCCGGGATCGGCATGAGATACAATAACTGTACGCTCGCTTTCAGATACGGCAAAACATATATCACATCCCCTCCAAGCAGCTGCTTCTCCACGAATGAGTTTCCGCTTTTCGAGGACATAAAGAAGTTTCATAACGGGATTTTTTTGCGTATTCCCGATCTGCTTTACTATTTCGGACTCGATATTATGTGCATCAAGTACAGCTGGGACCCCTTTAAAAATGTCTGCATACTGCCACATCATCGAGAACTCTATCTGGATAAGGTCAAAAGATTTTCTCTTCAGAAGTTCCTTCAGTGCGTTGCTGAATACGACCGAAGAAAAGCGCACAAAATTAAAGGGCTTACTGCCAAAGAGAAAAGGTGGAAGGTCTCGGAATATATTGCGCCTCCTCTCAATGCATATAACTTCTTCACAGAAGTCGGCCAGCGGCCCATAATCGGATATCCTTTCTTCAGAGAGGCAGGCCAGGGTTATTTTGTGGTTAACCGAAAGATATTTGATTATATTGAAGGCCCTTATCTTCCCGCCCTGGGAAATGGGCCAGGGGAGAAATGGAGAGAGAATCAGGATATTCATTGTATCATAACCGCATTCGATAGCTGCCGCTCTGCAAAGACATAAAACCCATCAGCGAGTGCTTATTCCTCCGGGCAGAAATCTTATTTCGCCAACCCCAATCCCGAAGGGCCTTTTGTCTTCATAGAGCCTGAACTTGTATGGGACCCATGTCCTCGATACGGCGAAATCCATTTCATGCCTGTTATCTGTTGTGGCTGGGATTACAGTCTGCATCGTGACCCGCCCTTTTTCAGCAAATGTTTGCGTATATATGCTCCTCCCGTCCAGCTTCACCGACACCACAACCGGTTCTGCCTCAGTGTCGGGATGCATACAGTAAAGGTCAAGTTCCGCCGGGCCGCTTCCTGAAAATTGCATAACAGCCCTTTTGCCTGTAAACCTGAAATTTCCAAAAGGCCACTTATCCACTCCATAAAATCCTGCGTACATTCGGTCCTCCGGCTTCAGTATATAGTCCTGAATGCCGTACTTTGTTTTTAAGAAATCGTACGATGATTTTTTATAATACATAAAGCCGCTTATGAGCACACAAATTATGCCTGCCGTTATAACGCCATCCCAAATCTTGTTCATTCCAGGAGAAAAGGTGTCCTCACTTATTGTCATGACATAGCCAAGCTCCAGAAAAATAAAGGACCAAATCATGGGTACATACTGCATATCCTGAAACATTCCGTATATATGACCAATAATTAAGGAGATAATTATGGGAAGATTAAAATAATTCTTGTTCTTCACAAAATCTGCGGCAAGCAAATAAACCGCATAACAGGCTATGAACAGCCATAATAAAAGACCTGCCAGACCTCCGCTTACAAAGAGCTGCATGAAGGAATTATGCGGAGTATCATAAGCGCCAAAAAACTCGTCTCTGGAATATTTAACTTTTGGAATTTCCTTTAATAATACGGATTGCCAGCGAAACGAATCATATCCCATTCCCAAAAGGGGATTTTCCATCCCGACATCGCAGCCGTCTTTAAACACGTGGAAGCGAGGATCGGAATAAGAAATATGTAGTGGCGCATACTTCTGGGCCGCATAGATGCTTATCGCAACAAATACTAACGCACAGAAGCCCACCTTCATTAACTTGCTGAACTTCAATGTTTTAACAAGTTCAGTTCGACTTATTAAACAGGCACAAAAAAAGCTGGACATTAGCGCAATAGGATACATAAGCTTTCCGGCTCTGGCCCCTGCGAACACTATTGCAACCCCGAATATCAGAAATGCAATAATCAAGAAAACTTTCCAGCGAGATTCGTTTTCTATTTTTTTGATATTTAATAGTAACAGCAACCCTAAAGGCATCACCTTGACAATAAATTCTGCAAACCAGCCTCTATTCATAAAAAACGAGACAACAGCGCCAAATTTATTGTTGGGATACCATATATCCGGGACCCTATACCATGACAGGGAGATTACGTCAAAATAATCCGCCAATCCGGCAACTGCTGAAAAAACGGCACTGAAGAATATGCCAGTAAATAAAGACCTGTAGATGCTTCGGGCATTCGGCAAACTCGAAAGCTGAACTGCCATCACAAGCAAAAGGACCAAACGGTTAACTCCTGCCACAGAGTACAGGTACTGATCCGGAAGCGCATTAAATACCTGCAGCGAATAATCTTTCGGCCCGAAGAGCACCGCATCTTTCATAATGTGACCAATGGGGAGCAGAGACAAGGAAAAAATCGAAACAGTCACATAGCAAAGAGACAAAATAATAATGTGCCTGTTCTTTACGACCGGAGAAGTCCTCAGGTTCAAAAAAAACAGGGTCGCTGCAAAAGCGGAAACAATAAATTCGAAAGTCTGGCTATTGATGCTGAATGGCTTGGACCCGAAAAAGGAGAAAGAGAAACCAACGAGAAGAACGAAAATGTTGAGGTATTTAGGATAGACAAGAATGATTCCGCAAAGGAATACGGCGACAAGGCAAATAATCTTTGTGAAAACAGTGTACTCCCATAAACACATTGACCGGAGCAGCACATTGAGGCCAAGGAAGATCAGCATTACAACGTTGAACAACCAGGCAATCCCTCTACTCTTTACCACTGCCGTCAATTTACTTCAAAATGCCGCACATACTGTTTCAGCAAATCCCTCACCATACTGTTTTCGCCAGTCGGGGTCTGCGCCAGATTTGAAGCAAACTCTCCCATTATGCGTTGCATCTCTTCCATAGTGTACTTCTCGGAGTTCTTCGATATAAAGACCTTCTCATGTTTGGTCGCGGCAGTCCCTTCTTCAGCAGTAAGAATCTCCTCGAAGAGTTTTTCACCGGGCCTTGGTCCGATAAACTCAATATTTATGTCCTTATAAGGCTCAAGTCCGTGAATTCTTATCAACTCTTCGGCAAGCTCAAGTACTTTGACAGGTTCTCCCATATCAAGGGCAAGGACTTCGCCTCCCCCTCCTATTACTGAAGCCTGTAACACAAGAGATACGGCCTCAGGTATGGTCATAAAATACCGCAGCATGTCCCGGTGCGTAACTGTAAGCGGCCCTCCATATTTCAGCTGTGCAAGAAAAAGGGGCAGGACGCTCCCCCTGCTGCCGAGAACATTCCCAAATCTCACCGACACAAACTCGGTGCCGATTCCCCCATTGCTGTTCATAGCCTTGCAGATATGTTCGGCCATCCTCTTCGTTGCCCCCATTATGCTTGTGGGCCTTACCGCCTTGTCGGTCGAAATCATGACAAATTTCTTTACCCCCGCACTTTTCGCGGCCCTTGCAACAGTATAGGTGCCGAACATATTTACCTTTACCGCCTCTTTCGGATTGTGTTCCATCATGGGCACATGCTTGTACGCGGCTGCATGAAAAACAATATCAGGAGAAAATAAATCCATTACTTCGCTGACCCTGTATTCATCCCTTATATCTCCGGCAATGAACTGTACTATCTCGGTCAAATCAGGAAATTCTTTCTTCACTAAAAGCTGCATATTATGCAATGCCGTCTCGTCCATATCGAAAAGGACAAGCCTTCGGGGATGGAAAACGCATACTTGTCTGGCAATTTCAGAACCTATCGAGCCCCCCCCTCCGGTTATAAGAATGACTTTGTCCCGCAAAAACTGCTCCACTTCCCGATAATTAATCGAAATGGCCTGACGCCCGATCAAATCCGTGATACTAATTTCTTCAAGGGCCTTAAGATTTATAGCGGGCCTATGAACATCGTAAATACGCGGCACAATTTTTATTGAGTCCACCCTGGACTCCCTTGCGGCATTATAAATGCTGCGAAGGGCCTTGTGGTCCAATGAGGGGATAGCGATAATCACGGCCTCCGCCCTGCACGCAGCGATGGCCTTGCTCAACTCGTTTGTAGTGCCCAACACTTTAACACCATGGACATAAGCACCAATCTTATTCTCATCATCGTCTAGAAGTGCCACGGGACAGAATTCAGAAGACTTGTATTTCATCATGTCCCGCAGGACCATTTCGCCTGTGTTTCCTGCGCCGACAATAACGGTTTTCTTTTTGCCCTTGGTATCCAGCGTTTTATTTATGACCTCGAGAAAAAGTCTTTTCGAGATCCTTACCAGTGAGATCAGGAATAGCGACATAATGCCGTCAATGATGAATATGCTTCTGGGGAAGCCGCTGAGTTGCGGCAGCAGCCCTCCCGAAAGAAAATTAAGCGGCAATACGATGATTGCCATAAGCGTGGAATTAGCGACCAATAATGCATTAAAGATATTGAAAAAATCATTGATACTTACATATCTCCATGTTATTCTGTACAGCCTGAATACCGCAAAGAACAATAATTTAACAATGATAAAGAGAGGCAGTGCCCTTACCATCAGGGCTTGGTATTCACCGCCTATGCGGAATTCAAGACGCAGGAGAAAAGAAAGATAAAGAGAGAATGCAATCATTAAAACATCGGAAAAGAAGAACAGCTGAAATCTTTTCAGCGGTGTAGGAGCAAATAATTTATTAGCAGGCTTTATCATATGATAAAATTTCTATTCAACGATCCGGGCCGGATATTTTTTATACGCCGATAGCTTATCAGAAACAAGACGCTGAATGTGAAAAAAACTGCAAGCTGCCACTTGAATCCTTCGTGGTAAGCAAGCACCGCAAGCAGCCCAAAGACAAGCTGCACAAAAGCATACATCAATGCGACCCCCCAGTGGGGTAATCCCAACTCATTGCTCATATACTGATAAAGGTGGCTGCGGTGCGCGGTCATCAGGTGTTCGCCCCTGCGATACCTGTGAAATATTGTGACCGTTGCATCCGCATAGAAAGTACAGAGAAACATAATCAGACAGAGAAATATATTTATATTGGAAGATAAGCGTGCGACACAGGAAGCAAATGTGAAGCCTAAAAACAGACTGCCGACATCACCCATAAAAACTTTCGCCCGGGGGAAGTTCAGCGGCAAAAAACCGAGGCAGGCGCTAGATAAGGTCAAACTAATTGTAGCCGTCTCAGACTCATGCAGAACCGAACCTGAAAAGACCATCAGCAGAGCAAACCCTATAAGACCTGTCAGCCCCGCGATCCCATTAATGCCATCCATAAAATTGTAGTAATTTGCGGTTCCTGAGATAAAAATCATCCAGCACATAAAAACTAATATTGCTGGGGGCGAGAGCGGAACTCCCCTGATCAGATATACCATTGACGCTGCAGCCGTCATCTGAATAAACAAACGTGTCTTATAGGAAAGAGTCCAGCGGTCTTCAAAAAAACCGAGAAGCCCTATGACAGCTGCGATGGAAGTAAAAGAAACCTCCCTAACAATAAAAAGACCGATGATCATGAAGGCCATCCATATGCCTATGCCCGCACCGCGCGGAGTAGGCACAACGTGAGAGCTGCGCTCGGTAGGAGTGTCGACCAGAGAAAACTTATGGCCAAACCACAAGACGGCCCCGGAGCAAAGGAAGCTTACAGGAAAAGACCATAAAACCGCCGCTGCAAGGTCATTCATTGTGACATATACCATTTAACCGTCTCATGAACTCCCTCCTCCATTGTAAAAGGGGGGCCCCAATTTAGCGTTTTCCTTATCTTGCTGCTGTCAATGCGGAGTGATCCTGTCAGGCGTTCCACTTCAGCCCGTTTGCCCGTAAGCCTCCCGAGGATGCTTAACAATGCGGCAGGAACAGGCACAAGCCTCGCCCTTTTTCCCATTGCCGCGGCAATCATCCTGATTAGTTGAGGGGTAGAGACATCCCGGCCATCGCTCACCAAAAAGATATTTCCTGCAGCAGAAGGATGCTCAACACAGATAACAATAGCATCTACCAAATTGCCCAAATAAATAAAGCTCCGGCTATTATCCACAAGCGCAAAGGGCAACGGAAAACCATGTGAAATTATGTCAAGGAGCCTAAGGAAATTGGCCTTTACCCCCGGACCATAAACAAGTGGGGGCCGTACAATAACGATTTCAGTCCCCTCCTTGCCGCCGATATGCCGCAGCGCTTCCTCCGCCTTCATTTTAAAAAAACCATAAGTGTCCGCGGGTCGCGGCAGATCTATTTCAGTAAACGGCCTGTCTTCCGTCCTATCTCCGCAAACTTTTACTGTGCTAAGATAGACAATCCTGCTGATTCCCGCTTTCGCGGCTGCGTGCCCCAATCGTTCAGCCCCTATACTGTCAATTTCCTGCAGCAGCTTGTCGCCGTCAATTTCAGCTTTATTCGTGATATGGGCCCTTCCGGCAAGGTGAACAACTATATCAATTCCTTCCATCGCTCCGCGCCATTCTGTGTCAGGGCCTATGTCGCCAACCGAACAGAAATCAATTCCGCCGGCATGGAAAACTTTTTCCTTCGACCGGACAGCGCCCCGAACATAATGACCGTTTTTCAGTAAGGCATCGCATAAAGCCCGCCCCACAAAGCCATTTGCGCCGGTAACAAGGACTCTCACTGAGTTGCAATTCCCAAAAAATCTCTCGCCATCTCTTTCATAATTTCGGCCCGCGTGAATCTGGCAATAAATAATTGCCGCTTCTCCTGATCAACTGCCCGCTTGAACCGGTCATACTTCCGGCAAAAGTCCTCAATGTCGCACGGCCTGAATACCAGGCTGTCCGGGAGGTTTTCTTCAAGAAATTCCTTTGCATATCCCTCGACTCCTGCTATGATGGGTTTGCGGGTGGCGGCATACTCAAATATTTTTGACGGCAAAACTTTCTTGAAGGCTTCGTAATTATTCAGGTGCAAAAAGACCATATCGCTTTGCCGGTAAAATGAAACTAATTCTTTTCTGCTTACCGGATTCAGTATTCTCACATTACTCAAGTGAGACGCCCTCTCCTTCAAAGCCGCTTTTCTGCCGCCGTCTCCGATAATATGGAATTCGAGGTCCGGATATCTTTCGGCTATTTGGGGAACAATCTTTTCGAGTCCCTGCCCGTCGCCTATATTGCCGGTATACGTAATGACAGTCTTATCAGTTTGTTCGGTCTTGGTAAGATCGAATGAAACATCCAAAAACTCGTCATCTATTCCATTTGGGAAAAAAGAATAAGCTTTTTTATATTTCTTCTGAAAATATGGAGCAAAACCTTTAGAAACCAAATTCACTTTTTGCGCCCTCATAAGAGCAAACCGTTCTACAAGGCCCATCAATGGAATAACGGCTTTAAGCCCGGATTTATAAAGGACCGATCTTAACGTATCGACAAAGATGTCCCTTATGTCCAGATATAAGGGAATGTTCTTTTGCCTGGAAATGATTGCTCCCAGAAAAGCGCTGAAAAGCCTGCTGGAGGTAGCGAATACACAGTCATACTGTCTCTTTCGAGTATACTTGAGCGTCTCCATGAAGTAAGTCAGAAAAGACCTCGCCTGGTCCGAGAATCCGCTTTTGTGAAAAGGGACCCTGATACGCCGTATCGTGACATTGTCGAGTATTTGCATCTCTCCGGTGGCGACCTTGTACGTACTGTATCTGTTAGGCAGTGTTGTTACGACCTCTATGGTATCACGTTCGCCCAGCTGCTCTTTCAACGCCTGCACAAAGGCGGTTGTCCTGAATGAGCCGGCAGACAGGTCCGGCTCATAATAGAAGGAGATGACGAGGATTCTCATAACGCAAGCAGTTTGCCGATAATGCGCCCTGCCGTCTTTCCGTCCCAGAGTTCAGGGACCTTGGAGGATTTGCGTCCGCCTTTTTTGAAGCTCATAAAGGCATCCAGCATCTTTTCACCCGTAGTCCCCACCAGAATGTTTGTGCCCTCCTCAATGGTAATCGGTCTTTCCGTGTTATCGCGCACCGTGAAGCATGGTATCCCAAGAGCGGTAGTCTCTTCCTGTATGCCTCCGCTGTCCGTTATTACCAGCGCGGCATCTTTCCATAATGAAAGGAATTCAAGGTAAGACAGGGGCTGTAAAATTATTATGCCGGAATCTTTTATAAGATAGTCCAAACCGAACATTTCAATTTTCTTTCTGGTCCTCGGATGCATGGGGAAATACATCTCAGTCTCTTTTGCTATATCTCTAAGGCCTGAAAGTATGTCCCTTAGTTTTGCCTCATCATCGACATTGGAAGGCCTGTGCAGGGTAACAACGACGCGGGGCGCACCCTTTCCAGCCTGCCACCGGTGTCCCTCACCGGTTACTGCGCAGGCCTTCAGCTTTTCCAGGCCGTAATAAAGCGCATCTATCATAATGTTTCCAACAAAGAATATCCGGTCTTCCCTTTTCCCCTCACTCCTTAAATTGCCGACCCCGCTCCTTTCAGTTACAAACAGATAATCCGAAATGGAGTCGGTCACTATCCTGTTAATCTCTTCAGGCATAGACATGTCCCCGCTCCTGAGCCCAGCCTCTATATGTGCAACTTTGACATTCAACTTCTTTGCCGTAATCGAGCATGCAAGCGTGGAATTGACATCTCCGACAACCAGAACGATATCGGGTTTTTCTTTAAGACATACCTTCTCAAACTCCACAATCACGCCTGCCGTTTGCACTGCATGACTCCCTGATCCCACATTCAAAAAATAATCCGGCTCGCTTATATCAAAATCGTCAAAAAAAGCCTTCGACATCTCGTAGTCATAATGCTGTCCGGTATGGACCAGTTTAAAGTCAGCTTTTGATATGTAATGCTTAGCTTCATGAAGGAGCGGCGCTATCTTCATGAAGTTAGGCCTTGCGCCTGCCGCCAGAAGAACTTTCATGATACTTCCTTCCCTCTCCATCAGCCGAGAAACCCTTTAATGCGCGCATTAACTAGATTTAAAGCCATGCGAAACCTGTTCTTCAGGCCATCGGACTTGAAAACCCATTCCTTATAAAAAACGGGACTCAACAGAAAAAACTTGCCGAATCTTCTCTGAAACTTTCTCCTCGCAAAAAATGAGTGGATATAATAGAATGAGTCCAGTATTTCTTCTTCTGTTAGAAATTCGGTCTTCATAACAGGGCGGTAATCGGTCGAATACGTTGGTGATGTAACGTAGCGTGACCAATCCTCTGAATTGATCAGCCCCTTATCCTTTGCTATATGGTATAGTTCGGTCCCCGGGAATGGACAGGCGATGGAAACCATGACGTCATCGCCAATTTCTTTGAGGAGTTTTACTGTCATCTTTGCAGACTCTTTCGTCTCACCCAAATTGCCCACCATAGTAAAAGTTCCTGTTGAGAGTCCTATGTCCCGTGCTGTAATGTGAGCATCCCTGATCTGTTGGTCCGTTATATTTTTTCTCATTCGCTTTCTGACGTTTAAATCGCCGGACTCTACACCAAAGTCAACGCGCACACAGCCGGCATCCTTTATGGCCTGCAGCATTTCTCTGTCCACAGTATTTACACGGGCATTAGCCATCCACCTGAATGGTATACCGCTTTCTTTAATAAGATTGCAAAACTCAAGGACCCGCACTTTCTGAACAGTAAAAAGATCGTCGACAAAGTCAAAGCTGAGCATGCCATAATTCTTGTGCAAATAAATAATCTCGTCAAAAATGTTCCTGGCGCTGCGGGCCCTGAACTTTCTTGCAAAGATGGTGTGAGAATCGCAAAAGGTGCAAAAATTAGGGCATCCACGGCTCGAAAGCAACGCGAACACAGGCGCGTCGCTATTCGCCGTTATATGAAACACCTTATATGCAGACATATTAAAATATTCCCACGCAGGAAAAGGAAGGCTGTCCAGGTCTTTTATAAACTCGCGGTCCGGAGTCTGAATAATTTCAGCCCCTCTTTTAAAACAGAGCCCCCTGACCTCGCCTATGTCGGTTCCACTGGAAAAAGCGCCCGCAAGTTCTCTCAAAGTTGTTTCCCCCTCCCCTCTTACAATAATGTCCAGGGCCGGGATTTCGAGCAATGTCCTCTCCGGGATCGATGAAGGATGAGGGCCGCCGGCAATCAAAGGGGTATCCGGCAGAACATTCTTGATCAGCACTGAAAGCCTCTGCGCATCGGCAAACTGATTCGTCATGAATGATAGGCCGACCATAAGCCATTTTCTCGAAACAAGGAAATCTTTGAAATCATCGTCTGCAACAGGCTTAACATTGAAGTCCTGAATGCAGGGTTCAAACCCGGCTTGCCTCACATAAGCCGCGAGATAGGCGAGTCCCAGCGGGGGGCTTTTCCGCGGGTACGAATAGTTGGGATATATCAATAAAATATCTTTGCTCATCAAAACCACTTCAACTTGAAATATATTTTCCATGCCTGTGAAAGAACACGGTATATCGGATTGTGCAGTTGACCGTTCCACCTTTCGGCAAACCGCCGAAAAACATCTTCACCTGTGAGAGCATACATGGCCTGCATCTGCACAACATGAAGTTTCTGATAATAAATGCTGCTGGGCATGGTGGGCTGTCCGCTGCCGTTGAATTTGACCAGATCGTAGCTTGTCCAGAATCCGAGGTCATAATACCTAAGATTATCAATTAGTGTCCTTACGCAGCTGTCCCACAATTCCCGGGCGTAGGGATCATTGAAAAAAAGAGCATAATCCCTTATTCCCCATAAGGCCCAGACCAACCCGTTAAGAACATGGTTGGGTGGTTCTACTATGTATTCCTCCAGCCACACGTACCCCCGGAAATCGTTCAGCACGCCGCCGGGATGTCGATGCGCTAGATATTTAAACGAATTAAATGCCTTGTGAGCGGCGTGCAAGTAACGATCATCATTGCTGAACTGATAAGCTCGAAGGCATACGGATATTCCCTGTCCCTGGGCAAGAGCGGACCGCCAGGGAGAGGTAAGGTAGTTGCGCATTTCAAATGGGAATGTATATTCCCATAATAGCACATCATCCTCGACCAATCTGCCGTGATCCAGAAAAAAAGCGGCTTGAGTCAGGAAATCGGCCTTACAATCTTCTCCGGACAGCACCTTGTCGTAATATCCCAGGGCGAGCTGGGCTATGGCATTGGGATTGTACTGCAGGCCCAGATCGCCTTTGTAATCCAGCATGATTACCCCCTGTTCATCGAGGGTCGTAATCAAGCCAACTTTATCTTCATAGTTTTGAGGGTAGGCGTGCAAAGATTTTCGGTGCTCTTCACTAATAACATTTACCCTAAGCGTTGTATGCCAGAATTTCAGGTTTGAACTATTGTAATGCAAAAAATACGAGGAGATTATTCTCTTCAGATATGCATACTTCGCTCTCATTTATTATTGCTCAGAACCTTTCGCCGTCGATAAACATTCTTGCCCATTCCTCAATTAAATAAACAGACAGCAAGAGATAGTGGACATCGTTTCGGTTGCTTTCCACATCCTGAAAAAGTTTCTGCACCGACTTCGGAGAAAACCATCCCCGGCGGCGCAACGCCTCGTCACTGAGGACCGAACGGATTTGTTCGTGCAGCGGACCGAGCATCCACTCGCGCACCGGGGCCACAAATCCGGTTTTCGGCCTGTAAATCACCTCGGCAGGAAGAAACGGCTCCATAGAGCGTTTGAATATATATTTTCCGGTCATTCCTTTTTGTTTAAAATTGCCCGGAATCGCAAATGCCAACCTCACCAGATTAACGTCTATAAGAGGCACTCGTATTTCAACGCCTCGCGCCATCCCCATTTTATCGGTGTAATTCAGGTTATGGTCCGCGAGAAAAAAACGGGTATCGAGAAACAACATTTTGTCGATGGGGTCTGTTCCCGGAAAAGTTTGCAGAGCATCCCGCATTACGCGTAACGGATCATGGCCCCGAAGTCTCCTGCGCATGTCATCGTGAAGGAGATTCATGGCGTACTGCTCCGGCGCCCATGTAAAATATCGGAACAGACGCTGCTCTTCAGTTTCGTCGGCATATCTGAACATCCTTTTAAATCTTCGACCCAATGCGCCGGACGAGGGCGAGAGTTCACTGAGAAGCTGCAATCCGGAACGTACGGTAGAAGGCATCCATCCCCACCATTTTTCGAGGTGTAAGGCAGCGTGTCTTCTATACCCCGAAAAGATATCATCTCCGCCGGCACCGGAAAGCAGTACATAATCGCCGTTGGCGCGGGCAGCTTCGGCAATGAGCAGTACATTCAGCGGGGCCAAATCAGCCTGCGGTTCATCCAAATGCCAGACCATCTCGCGAACACGACCCAGTACCGAATCTTCCAGCACAACTTCCTGGAGTTCCACTCCAATATGGCGGGCCGCTTTACGCGCATAATCAAGGTCGTTAACCATGCCCTCCCATTTTCGTCCGTCAGCATAATTTATGGTATAGCATCGGGATATGCGGCGCCCGTCCTTCTCTGCCATACTAACTACGGCACTGGAATCGAGACCGCCTGACAGAAATGCCCCTACAGGGACATCACTGACAAGCTGGGACTGAACAGAGCGGTGCAATTGCTCCCTTAAAAGTTCCAGAACAGCGGCCTCGCCCTTGCCGGTCAGGCCGTCTGCAGGTCTCACTTCAACCGTGTGCTCGACAACAGGAGTACAACCTATCTGAACGCTTATGGTCTGTCCGGGGGGAAGTTTGCGCACTTCTGAAAACAAGGTCCCTGGGCCGGGGGTCCATAAATAGAGCAGGGTCTCAAAAACCGCTTTTTCGTCTATCTCCCTGGAAAAGTCCTTCCAGCACAAAAAACTCTTTATTTCTGATGCAAAAAGAAATGCATCCTTTCGAGCCATAAAATATAGAGGTTTTACGCCCAATGGGTCACGGGACAAGAACAATTTCCGCTCTCTGTTGTCCCATATGGCAAATGCCCAAATCCCATCAAGAGCTTTCGCGCAAGCAGGCCCCTGTTCATGGAATAGATTCAAAAGCACCTCTGTATCCGTAGTTGAACGGAATTGATATCCCTTAGATTCAAGCCCGCATCTCAACTCGCGGTAGTTATATATCTCGCCGTTATAGGTGATACAAAATCTCCCTTCAGCATCCCACATAGGCTGCTTGCCTCTGTCGCTCAGGTCGAGAATGGAGAGGCGATTGTGTCCAAGAGACAGAGGGAGTGCAGGATCGGACCAGCACTCGGATGCATCAGGACCCCTATGCCGCATAATACCCATCATCTCTTTGATAAGACTCTCATCTTTTAGTCCAAGGTAGCCGGCTATTCCGCACATAGTCTGTTATAAATATTTGCTAATCTCGGAATAACAGCAGAACAGGAATATAGAGTTTTGCTCTTGTCTTTATTATAGTTGCCCATCTGTATCCTTAAATCAGGGCTTGCAATAAGGTTGCGTATCCCCTTCACAAAGCCGTCGACATCTCCAATCTCGAATAAATACCCACCTTTACCGTCGTCTATCATCTCGGGGATAGCGCCTACGCGTGTTGAGATAACCGGCAGGCCCACAGCCATAGCCTCAAGGACTGAGTAAGGGAATCCCTCCGTATGAGAGGGAAGAAAAAAAAGATCGGAATTGCACATCTCCTCAATCACTGTCGGATTATTCATAAGGCCCATTATTTTGATGTTGCCGGGCAGCTGACCAGTGATCGCTTTCACATCGGCTGTCTCAGCCCCTATCAAATCAAAATGAATATAAGGGAGTCTCCTTGCAGTTTCCACAATTTCGGCAAGCCCCTTTGCAAATGCAAGCCCTGCGACAAATAGGACCCTTGCGTGCTCACGCGAAGTCCCATAATAATGCACCCGATTTGTGAAAACGTCATCCGGGAGAAAGTTGGGTATCTGTTCACATCTGACAGACGCAACTATTTTTTTAATGTATTCATAGGACTTCAAGTTTTCAGCAATATTCACATTGGACAGACGAATCAAAAGATCCAATGCATTATGAAAGCTCTTGCCCGATGGCTCCGGAATGTTACCTCTAAAATGACTTACCATAGGAATTCCACACAACCTCACGATAAGTGCACAGAACGTGTCGCGAAAAACGCCTACTTTTGAAAGGCTGCAGCTTAAATGTACGACATCAGGGCGATTCTTTGCGAGGTGATATACAAGCGATCCCATTATGTTCAGCAGCCTTAATTGTTCACTTGCAGAAAAAGTTACATTATCAAAGAAACCGCGCCCGCCGCGTATTCTTGTGTCAACAATGTAAAGGTCATACTGAGAGGCCAGTTCACTCTCAAGCACCAGCTTTGTCCATGAAGCTATCCCTCCCTGAGGCGGCGGCAGTGGAGATATAAACAACACTCGCTTACTTTTTTTATTTTTCTCCGGTTCTTTCATTCAGAGTTTTTGTAGAATTCAGCGGCCGGCATATCTGAAACCCCGCAATTTTTCTTCAGTTCGGAAGGCTATCGCATCAATTGAGCGCAGATATGTTTGTTGTGCTTCAGCCACACTTAAACTTAACACGTTCCGGGAAATCCTTTGCGTAAGAAGATATAGTAAGCTTCAATCCTTCTTTTAAGGGGATGCAAGGCTCAAAACCAAGTATCCCCTTCGCTTTTTGAATGTCCAGTATGCTGGCCGCAATGTCATTTTTACGATTTCTCACGTAGGTTACATCCATTGCTATATCGGTTAATTGCCGCAGCTCACCAAGGACATCATTAATGGATATGCCCTTACCGCTTCCAATATTAAAGACATCTTCGTCAGAATTCGATTCTGCCAACAGATGACATGCTTTAATAACATCATCAATATGTATAAAGTCACGAATGGCACTTCCATCTCCATGTACGATGACGGAGGCCCCTGTAAGCAGTTTGCCTATGGCAATAGCAATAAAACCCTGCCTCCCAAAAATATTTTGGCCCCCGCCATATGGGTTCGCCAGCCTCATTATCTTGCAATCAAGGCCGTACTGGTATTTATAAAGCTTCAAATACTTCTCGATAGTCAGCTTGTGAATCCCGTGTGAACTGATCGGGTCAGTTGATGCGGATTCGTGGACCGGCAAGTTGCGCTTGATGCCGTAAACCGATGCCGAAGAGATAAATACGACCCTCCCGACGTGTTCACGTAAGCATAGTTTTAATAAACTGATGGTCTGTACAACATTATTCATGATTTCTTCGTTTTCATCGACTGCATCACCCGGAACGGTGCTGGATATAAGATGGAAAACCACGTCTGCTCCTGTGATTGCATGACGCACAGCGTCTGGTTCTCCGAATGATCCTTCTATCCATTCGATTCCATCAGGAAGTTTGTCATAGGGAGAATTGCGATCGAGCACATGCAGCAGATGCCCCGAACCGGCATATGAATTCAAAAGGTTCTTTCCAATAAAACCTGCGCCCAGGATTGCGATCTTTTTTACCATCTAAGCCTGCTTACCGTAAGAACGTGCCGTAAGAAGTGCGCCAAACCAATAAAACCAGTATATGATCGCGGGATTTACGGATCTTAATGGGGTATCCACATTAAAATCAACTATGGCCTGAATTGAAACTATGCCGAGCCACCAAATGATGAATCTTTGCTCGGGATTTTTGTTGACGTCATCTATACCTCTCATCATGTATTTATAATAGGCTATGAAAAACAGGGCATACGCCGAAAGGAGAATTATTCCGCCATACTGAAAATAGTCTACATACTGATTATGAACGCTGCCTCCTATAGGACCTAAAATGCTGCGGCCGGAATCGGTAATCTCGGTTCCTCCGAATAGGTTGCCGTAGATAAAATGGGCCGGTTCCTTAACTATATTTTCCGACACCGCTGCATAATGGGCCCACCTCGTAGCATCACTGAACATGTGTGATGAAATACGACCATGGCCGGAAAAAAACCACATCAGTAGAGAAATTATCAGAACTGAAGCCGCTTTTATCACTCTTTTATCCTTATTTACAACGGCAAAATAGAATACCATTGCCGAAACAAAAGATATGGTTGCAGCTTTTACTTCGCAGAGATAGACATACGAGAAAACAAACAAATAAACAGGCACAAACACCTTCTTCCCGTATTTTAGCCAATAAGGCAGAGCAAACATGAAAACAGCGGATATTATTAAGGGGTAGTATACGAAAATTTGATTTATCCCCCATAGCGGGGTTTCAGGGACCATACCTCTTACAGTTGAAACCAGCCCCACCATATAATACGAATAAGCCATATGTAACAACATATTGACTATATATATCTTTGAAATAAAGCCGCAGGCAGTTATAAAATCCATCTGCCTGTATTTAAAAAACCATAAGGCAAGAACAATACCCAGATATCCGGATGAAAATTGAGCAGATAAAATAAAAGGGACCGGGGTCCCGGAAATTATCCAGCCGATGAGTCCCATGGCTGTAGAAACTAAAAACAGAATTAAAACAGGCCGTACTATAGCAGGGACATACGCCTTCCCGTTTCTTAGGAAATTCAAAATAATGAAAAGAGCAATTAATACCCCGATAAAAAAAGTCAGCGGCAAAACTAATCCTCCTTGTTGCAGCGAATAAATATCTCCGATATTAGTCCTCTGACCACGGTATATGCCTGAGGTTGTAAAAAATACCGGGACAAAGACAAGAAGCCATAGTTTGTCGCGGAATGTCAATTTGCAGATTTCATTGCTCATTGGGTTTGCTTGCCTATCATCGAAAAAACAAGTTGCGTAATGCAAAATAGTGCCTTGCATCTTATTTCCGGCACAGATGATCGCACCGCCTTTTTGAACTGAGCAAGGGCAGCTTCACGATTATCAAGCTTTTGTTGGATCCTCCCAATGCCGTAGCTCACAACGGCTTCCGCCTGCACACAATCCTTTTTATTATTCAAATATGCGATATGCCTGTCATAGACAGCTTTGAGACGCATGGCATGCTTCTCGGTCGCTGCTGTAGCATTTCCATCCGCCAACCAGTAGCCCCCCAGTTTTTTTGGAATAAATATGAACCGTTCAGTTATCCGGGAAATACGTAACCAAAGATCGAAGTCTTCAACAGCGATAAGAGATTTCTCCTCGGAGAAGCATCCAATTTTCTCAGCTATGTCCTTTCGCACGGTTACGCTGGAAGTGCTCAAGGCGTTGCCGCGTATCATTAAATCAACGAATACCGGGGACTTGACCTGCCTCCCATTCAAACTCCTCAGAAAGGATTTGCCCTTTGGAGTATGTATATTCAGGCCGTGGTAGACAACGTCCGCTTGCTCCAAATAATTACAGACTGTCTCCAGCTTTGCAGGATGCCACCAGTCGTCCGAATCCAAAAAAGATATCCATTCCCCTGCTGCTTTCCTGATGCCTAAATTTCTCGATGCAGCGATAATCCCGTTATTCCTGATTGCATGCCAGCTTACCCTGTCATCCTTGTATGAAGCCAGTATTTCGGCGGTATGGTCACTGGAATGGTTGTCGATAACAATCACTTCAAAGTTGCCGAACGTCTGCGCCAGCACCGAATCCACTGCCCTTCGGAGCAGGTCTGCTCGGTTGAAAGTAGGAATAATTACACTAAACAGAGGCATTTGCTTCAACAGTTCCCGGCATAGAGCCGTAATGTTTCATCTATTTCGTGATTAACTCTGTTCAACCACGTAAAGCCCATCTTAGCAAGCCGGTCCACGCTGAAGCGAAATGAATTCTGGCTGGACTGCATGCTTTGTTCAGGAACCACAATCCGCGGCTTAAATCCGAACAGATTCAGAGTACGATCTGCTATCATCTCAGCCACCTCCAATGCGCTGAAATGAAGTTCGCTCCCAAGATGAATCACGCCGTCAGCCGGCCATCCCTCCTGAAAGAGTGAAAGATACTCCACTGCCCTCACAGCATCTTCCATAGTGATAAAATTTCGCTTTGCCGTCCCCGACGAGCGCAGATGCAGTTCCCGGATAGTGACGGCCTGTCTGCAAAGGTCGTTGAATACCAGAGATGTGCAGGGCACGTCAGCTCCCATTGCAGCCCCGAAAGAATTGGACAATCTCACACAAAGAGCATTGATCTTTTTCTGGTGTTTAAAAAGCCGGAGTACCTCTTCTCCCAGGTGTTTTCCAAGTGCATAGGGGTGGACCGGCATCGGGACTGTGTCTTCCCGGATCTCGCCCTTTGCGTTGCAACCATAAACATGAAACGTTGAAACATACAGGAGGGCAGGGCGGGCAATGCTGCCGCAAAGGGCTTCCATAGTGTTCCAGACAAACTCTCCTCCGGCCCTCAATGCATCTAGAGGAGAACGCTCTGCCGCTTCCGCATCAGGAGCCGACAGATACACAACCACATCTTTGTCAGACAGATGCTTAAGAATATCGGCGGGATTCGACAACTCGAGATGGACAATCTCATGGGCAACTGCCCAGCCGGGGACTTCTCCCATATTACGTCTTGTGGAAACAGTTACCCGATGACCTCTGGAACTAAGATAGGCGGCAAGTCTGCCCCCCAGATACCCAATCCCGCCCACAAGCAGGAAATTCATCTGTGCTTCAGTTCCCAACTATACGGTATCCCGCCATCAAAGGGATCGCGCCTAATGACCTCCGCAGAATCATGAGGCAGCGACGAGCAATCCGCAACTATAGCCATCTCCATGCCGATTCCCTTATACCCATTCCAAACAAGCGGAGGAATAGTAACGAGGCAATAGTTATCAGCGCCCAGGAAAAATTCCTGGATCTCACCCTTTGTCGGGCTATTGTCACGATCATCATACAGTACAAGTTTTATCCTTCCATGGGGGACCGCCAGATTCAACACCATACTCTTGTGCAGATGCCAGCCTTTAATGGCCCCAGGATATACGCAGGAGAAATATATCTCGCCGAATCCCGAAAACCCTTCTGCGTCACACCTAAGCATATGCATAATTTTCCCGCGCTCGTCAGGAATCTGACGAAGTTGGCGCACCCTCACTCCCTCGATCATCTCATACCCCTCCTTTCATTAATCGCGCTTTGCCGGATCTCGTCAAGAAGAGTCTCCAAGGTCATGAGATCAGGCATTTTCCACCGGCAGTTCTGCATCTGCTCCAGATTCGCCGGGGTAATCCTTGCGATAAAATCAACACCCGCCTCCTCAGAGGCTATCAGGTCACTTTCGGCGTCTCCCACAAACACGACTTCCTCCTTGTGCAGCGCATGCCTCTGCAGTACATCGAGTATGATGTCCCTCTTTTTTTTAGGCGAACCGTGCGCCTCGCAAAACAGGTGACCAATGCTCCGCAGTCTCAGGATGCTGTGAAGCTCTTCTTCGGGCGTGCCGGAAGCGATAAAAAACTGGAAATCGTTACCTCTTCCCTCTAATAACTCCAGAGCACCGGCCACGAAAGGAGTCTTAAGGATTTCGTCCAATACCATATCGGAGAAATTCTTTCCGAGTTCTTCTTTCTCTCTTGCCTCAAGCGGTTTTTTCAGGATGTGCGCGTATATATAATCGAATTTGACATACCTCGATATGCCGGCATTGTGAATATGGTACGCCCGGATTTCTTCCACCTTGTCCGGATACTGCGCAAAAAGTCTTTCGAAGGCCTTAGTTTTGATATCGGCGGATTCGAGAATCACGCCGTCAAAGTCAAAAATTACGGCCCGCTTCATTGCAGTATTGTTATGCTGTACGCTTTGCCGGGTCTCTTCGGGAACGGTCACGACTCTCTTATTCCTGCAAGCAGGTTCTCCACTGCCTTAATTTCCATCTCAATCCTGCCCTCCATCGCGTATGACCCTACATGGGGGGTCAAAATAACATTGTCGAGTTCTGCGAGAGGGCCGTTGTATGGTTCTTTTTCGAAAACATCAAGGGCCGCCCCTGCCAGATGTCCTTCCTTCAGAGCATTATACAAAGCCTGCTCGTCCACCAGGCCGCCCCTGGAGGCATTCACCAGCCACGACCCTTTTTTCATTTTCGACAACTGCTCAATACCAATCAAGTGTGACCCGGGCTGAGAAGCTGAACAGTGAAGCGTCACGATGTCCGCCCATGCAAGCAACCCATCCAAAGCCATCGATGAGGCCGGCAGCGAGCAATCACAGGCGCATATATCGCAATACGCCAGTTCAACTCCGAAGGGGGCAAGCATTTCCGCAACTTTTTGCCCTATCCTCCCGAAGCCGACTATCCCGATTCGCTTGCCCCTCAGCAAATTGCCCATACGCTTCTTCCACACACACTTCCTCACATCACGATCCATGGCTGTTATTCTACGCAAGAGGTCGAGCATCAGCCCCACGGTAAGTTCAGCCACCGATTGCGTCGGGCCATATGGAGTATTAAAGACCTTTATGCCCAATTGAGAAGCGGCTTTCAGATCAACGTTATCCATACCAACGCCGCAGCGCGAGATTATCTTAAGTTTCCCGGCAGATTCAAGCACATTTCTTGTAAGAGGCTCTGTGCCGGCTATGAGATAATCCATATCAAACAGAAGCCCTAATGCTTCAGCCTCGGTCAATTTTCTCCCATACTGGTTCACATGTATGTCCAGCCCGGCATCCCTCAGCATTTCAAAAGGTCTGCCGTCTTCCTTGGCGAAGGACGTAGTTGATATCAAAACTTTTCTCATTTCACTCAGTCTCTCAGTCCCCAGTCTTTATGTATGCAGCACTTTGTTTGAAAAGCTCTGTCCATTTCGGAATGGCGCTGTCCGTATCCCAATATTTTCTAAAAAAAGCCCTGTATTCTTCAAGGCTGCGCAGCCTGTGACCATCGAGGATTCTTTGTATCGTAGCTGCCAGGTCATCGGCAGATGTTACTTTATGATAGTAATCCTTAAAATCAGCCATGGGATTCATGAACATTGCATTTGGAAAAACAGGAATGATGACCTCGCGTCCATACGCTAACGCTTCAATCCCCACCCCGCTTGTCCCTACAAGTACGGCCATGGCATCCTTGAAGCATTTCTCGATACTGCCATGCTTGATTACGTACCCCGCCTTGTCGATATCAATACCGCATTCTTTAAACACCTTTTCGAATGGCATGGAAGGGTGGCCTTTAAACCAAATTTGAAATGCCTTGGCTGCCGGAAACGCACAATTCACCAGCGAAGCAAGGGCCATGGTTTCATTCTTATTAATTGATCCGGCTACCAATAAGACTGGGGTCTCCTTTGGCTTCATTGCCGGCAGCGATAAAACCTTATTCAAATACAAATACCGTACAGCTTCCACTCTCGTGAGTCCTGGATAGCCTGATTCCGAAAGCGAAGCACACGTAAGTTCGCCATTACAGGCTAGTATATCAGGTAAAGGCAATGCTGCAGGACCATTGTTGTTGCGAATCTCGCCTGGGTCGTAAAAATAGTTAAACCAATTCTTTAAAACAGATGAGTGCTGAAAGCCTATGGTCCTTATCTCTTTTTGCTCAGTTCTTTTTGCGGCATTCAAAGCTTTTTCCCATGCATGCATTTCGTTATAATAAAGACAATCTGTTATATGAGGAATGCACCCGAATACCCGCCTGAAGATAGATGAA
This sequence comes from Nitrospirota bacterium, assembly GCA_015233655.1. Taxonomy (GTDB): domain Bacteria; phylum Nitrospirota; class Thermodesulfovibrionia; order Thermodesulfovibrionales; family Dissulfurispiraceae; genus JADFXI01. The sequence goes on from JADFXI010000003.1 coordinate 31,557, forward strand.
TACATTATGCCTTCCATTCCAACAGAACCGCAAAAAGATTCATTCCAAAGCGACTTCATAATCGGCGCGCACTCATTTCCAACAGGGCCGGAAAGAAGACAGTTCTTCTCTGCCATCGGATACAAATACAGGCTTATTACTAATTGTCGCAGCCACAAAAGAAATCCCGTTATAGCATCTGTCAGCGTTAAGAATTCTTCAACAAAAAAAACTTTTTCTCCGTTTTCTGCAAACGTCTTTGCTAAACGCACAGCATCCCTGAAACTATGCCCATCGAGGTATACATACATAAAGAGCCATGTAACCGATATCTGCATCTCCTTAAGTTTGTCCTGAAGCGCTGAGGCATATTTGTTAATAAAGACCTTCCGATTCAGGGCAGCCTTTTCGACTGCGGGGAAATAACTCACAAAAAGAAGCGAGGGTGCATTTGGCAGGCGCTGAGATCGGACCCCCAAGCCACGGCGCTCAATGCAGCCTCGTATTATAAAGCTGACCCAGCATAGAATACCCCAAAACATATGGCCGAAAAAGCCGCAACTATTGAGGATGTGCTTGATTTTAGGTTTCAGCCTTCCCGGCGGCGGCGTGCCAAGAGACTTAAAACGAACTTTTCCGGCAGCAGCAATGTTACGGAGCGTTTTTATTAAATCGGCATCGGCAGCAGCCACTACAATGTCTGTGTATTGTCCCTTCTTAACAACCTCTTTAACTGCATTGGCTTGGGCTATTTTTAAAAAGGCATCCGTTTTTAAAGTGTTTTTTTCAGAAAGGAGACTAAACCACCAAGTGCTTACATTGTGTCCCGGCAAAAGAAACCATTCCTTGATACTCCTCCCCCTCAGTCTGTATTCCCCAATATTTGCAGACCACGCACAAATATGCTCCCCTAAAGCATCAACTTGATTATTAATTATTTCCGCTGCATTCAGGGAGCTGACCGATTTCGCTCCCATCAACTTAAGCCGATCCTGAATTCTCCTGATTAATAGGAAGTTTCCCGTCAAAGGGAATAGGTCAACGGGATTGGAAACGCTGCCCCTCATCGAATCAGCAATAGAAAAAGAATCAATACTATTATCGAAGATCAGCAGGAGCTTCACAGCAATATTTGAGATATCAGTTTGGGCATGCCTGTTTGACTGCCGGGCGCGGCCTCAGAGATATTGTTCAATGCTGATCTTTCTCGACCATAAGGCCGTTATACACTTGGGATGGATGTATAACCTGGTGAGCACTTTTCAGGCATTCGATAATCCCCTGTCCCAAATCAAGATACGTTCTGCTCACAACTCTTTTCGCCATTTTAGGGGCAAAAGTATACGGGGTAATTTCATAATGATAATTGTTTAAGGCCGCCGTATATTCTATCTGTATCTTGTTATCCAGCATTTCTTTTACCATGTTGAGAAGATCTTTCACTTTCATCTGTTGATTACCGGTAATAATGACATACTGATTCATAAATTCATCCGAAAGGACCTCAACGCTGATTTTCGCAGCATCATATACATGGATATATTCTCTTATCTCCTCTCCATCACCTTCACGCACAATCTTTTTTTCCTGAAGGGCCTGCTTTATTATTTTGTAAATAAAATTCCTCTCGTCAGCTCTGGGGCCATAAAGTGAGCCATACCGCAGAATAGTATAGGGCAATCCATAAACTTCATAATAATTTTCGAGCAGAAGCTCGCAGGCCTGTTTTGTACTTCTGTAAAATGACCCTGTCTTGCCATATACATAAAGTGAACTTGCAAAAATGATTCGGTTGACCCTTGCGTTTCGACAGGCTTCCATGATAATCGTATTGCCCAGAATATTTAATTTTATTGCGTCAAAGGGCCTTTGGCTTGCCAACCCAATATCCGCAATGCCGGCCAAATTATATACAATTTCGTTGTCCTTTACGACACTATTGACCAGATGTTCATCCATAATGTCACCCACTATCATCTTTTGAGATGCTTGCAGGTGAGGTGACGGAGTTATATCGTAAACAGTCACACCATGCCCGGCTTCGGTAAGGGCATCAGCGACATGGCTGCCAAGAAATCCAGAACCCCCAAATACGACTACCTTCATAACTTGCCCTCCTAGTACCCCTAAAAAATTGATATAAAAATTTTACCAATCCTCATATTTCGATGACCACGCATTGTCCCTTTTAAGAATCAATCCATAAAAACCTTCAAAATCGGAGTACTTCCAAAGGGGCTGTGTGACCCTCAAAAGACCCATTCTGGGATATTGCAAAAATATCCCTTCTTCGACTATATCCCAGCCGGAATGTTTTGAAATCAACTTCCAGTCTTCAGGGTTGAGTTCAAAAATATGCGTGTTCTCTGCATAAACATTCTCCTTTTGCCCTGACCGGATATGACTCAAACCAACGCGACTTTCCTTGCGATAGGGGACGGTGAATACGAGATATTTTGCATTTGTCTTTTCTGATAATTCATGCAAAAAAAAACATGGATTCATTAAATGCTCCAAAATCTCAAAACATAAAAAAATGTCTGCGTTAATATCATATCTGGGCAGATCCTCTGCTTTTGCATGCACAGCCTTAAGACCTTTTTCTTTTATCCTTTCAACTGCTTTCAAATCCAGGTTCACGCTCAGACACTCGAGTTTCTTTTTATTATAAAGTCCCATTATATATTGCAAATGCGTTCCGGCAGAATCTCCGACATCTACTATGACAGGGCGTTCAAATTCATTTATGACCTTTTGCACAAGAGATATCTGAAACGAGTGCTGGCATCGTACTTTAGTTCTAAGAAATGTATTATTTATTTTAAATCTGGAATATTGGTCAGTGATGTCAGGAACTATCTCTTCAAGCCGGGACGCTAATTTATCCAATCCCTGCTCTCTGGCCGCCATCTTGAGCGACCGATTAAGTATTCTCTGCACGGTTTCCCTCAGATAAGCCTTTACATTTTCCGGTATGAGTTGTTTGATTGCCATTTTATCTCGGCTTTTATCTCCGGTCCTTGTGAAACTTACTCCCCTCCGGATATTGCTATAGTCTCATTGGTGATAAAGCTGTTTTTATCACTGCCCAGGTAGTAAGCAATATCGGCGATATCTCCGGGAACTCCCATTTTTCTGAGCGGAATCATCGCAATACGCTTCGTTAAGTCTTTTGGGAATTTTCTATGGAAGGCCGTGTCTATTACACCCGGCCTTATAGTATTTACAAGAACATTGCATTCAGCCCCTTCTCTTGCAAGGGTCCTTGTTAACCCCTCCAGCGCCCGCTTTGAACAACCATAATGCATGGAAAAGCTTGATCCTCCGTATTTTGCAGCGATAGAGCTGATATTGACGATCCTTCCGAACCTCCTCTCCTTCATGAGCATGAAAATCCGCGAGGTCAACAGCATGGGTGCAAAAGAATTGACCATAAATGTATCGTTCATGTCCTTGAGGGTCAGTTCGCTGAAATGCTTGCTTACCATACAGGTACCCGCGTTGTTGACCACGCTGTCGATCCGAAGAGTATCGAGTTTGGCAGAAAGAGTCCGGAGCTGACTTCGGGATGAAAAATCAGCTTTCAGAAATTGGAATTGCGTATTGAGCCCGCTCAGTTTTCTTTTCAGTTCCCCGAACTGCGGACCGGAAGAATTGAAATGCAAGATGATGTTCCAGCCTTCAGCGGCAAATTTCAGGGCAACGGCACTTCCTATGCCGCTCGTTGCCCCGGTTATAAAAACCGTCCTTTTTAGACCTGGATCATTCATTGTGTCCCAGACCATGTTTCTTTAACCAAAATTCGACCTGCGGGAACTGCCATTCGTAATCCACATCCAGTCCACCCCATTGCTTTAACGGATATATCTTCTGTCCCATCCATTTTTGGGGAAGAAGTCCCTCATCGAGCCGTTCGAGGCACCAGGGCCTGATGATCGAAACACCCATGTCGGCAAACCAGACATCCCCCTGGGAATCGCGGTCGCAATTAAGGTCCCGAGGGTCTCCAAACGTTTCAAAAGGGACAAAAGGCCTCAAAAGTCCATCAGCATCTATCCTCCGGGCACGAAGCGGACTCCACATGTTATAACAGGAAACCGAGACCGCGGAATCATATTCGGGATGCTCCCTGAGCACCCTTATGCCCTCTGATACGATATCGGCCGTAACAGTTGCGGCATTACACATCAACAGGACGACCAGTTCGATCTGTTTGTCCCCGCTTGCCTCCTTCGCCGTGCTGTAAGCATGCACGTATACATGTTCTCCCAGGGCCTGATTAGTGCATAGTTCAGGAGGCCTCCTGATTATTTCGATGCCGTTTTCCGATGCGAGTTCCATCAGATATTCATCATCCGTGGAGAGATAAGTCATGTCGATTTCAGGGCATTCCTTTGCGACCCTCATCGGATAATAGGCGAGAGGCCTCCCGAGTATCCTATGCGTATTCTTTCCGGGGAAACCCTGGCTCCCCTTGCGGCCCATAATCAAAGCGACTATCATGACGGCACCTCTTTTTGCATAAGCTTCAGAATTTCACTGTCTCTGAGATAGCAGCCATCACAGGCTGGTATCTCGTTAGCCATGCCTCGTTTATGCTTCTCACGAATACGGCTTATTTTTTCAGAGTGCCATGCCTCACTAATCGAAATATCTTTCATGTTTCCAAGCATTAACAGCCCATCATCATCATGGTTGCACGGTAAAATGGTCCCGTCCCACCATATCGCCATCCGCTGCCATATCTGCGGGCATGCCCAGGCGAATTTCACCCCTTTCTTTTTCACCTTCATCTCTTTATAGTCCAGGAAGCCGACCTCATCGGCCCTCTGACTCCAGAATTTCTTGTATTCCTCAAAAGTCTGTTCCAGTTCTGGAAGCATGACTGTCTGGACCCTTATCTTAGGATGGCCCACTCCGAGCTTACCCTTCAGTAACTGCATGCTTTCGATATTGGAAAGGACCGTCTCGTAACTTGAGCCGGAACGTGACCTTTCGTAAATCTCCTTTGTGTAGCCCTCAAACGAGATGGAAATCCTGTCGAGGCCGGCATCAATCAATTTAGCTGAAGACTCCTCGGACAGGAGCATTGCATTCGTATTGAAATAAACATCAACAAGTCCCTTGCTTTTAGCATATCGAACAAAGTCGTATATCTGCGGATGCAGCAGAGGCTCTCCGCGAATATTGAATTTCACCCCGTAAAGATTCTTGTCAGCGCCTTCATCAATTATTTTTTTAACAGTATCGGGCGAAATAAATCCTTTCTTTACTTTCCGCCCTCTGAAGGTAGTAGCACAAAAGTGGCATTTCAGGTTGCATGCGCTCGTAACTTCGACATCAATAAAAAGAGGGAATTCTCCGACATGGAATTTTTCAGGCCATTCTTTCCATTTCTTGCGGTATTCACTGAAACGGCAGCCGTGACTCTCAAAGAGATTTTCGCCGGCAACATGGTGAAAATTTGAGTTTACAGCAATCATCACCTCGTTCTCCCGCATCTAAAATTTCCTCTCTTCGCGATAATAAATTTCTATATTGTACATAACTGCTGTCTCAAATAACAGATTTTCGATTATTCTCTTTTTGCAATCCATACTGTTCTTGACTGTCTTTTATTCCCCTCACCGTTTTATATGGCTACTTCCATTATACGACTCGCCATACGATCTAACGATTTGCCGTCATTCAGGTAGACACCGTATTTTTCAAGAAACGACATATCGTCGACGTTTGAAATGACTTTGCCTCCGTCAAGAACGGTGCTGATTTTGCTTGCAAAGTCGTCTTCGTCTAATCCCATGACAGCTCGTGGTGCAAGCAATGAACGAGCTTCCGACGTCATTACATAGTAAGGGTTGCCGATGTATACAAGGATTTCGGCCCCTGATGCAGCAGCTTGCACTAACGCCGTTGATGGGAAGTCGATAATAAAGAGATCAAAGTCATGAATAACAGAAATTAACGGATCTGCAGCGATCCGCACACCCGGCAAATTGTCCTGTACCCACGATATTATTGGATTATCGCCGGATACCGGCGACCTGATTCCACCCGGAGCTATCTTGTAGGTTATCTCATAAGACCCCGTATAAGGCTTCAAAGCCGACAAAAAGTGCATTTCATCAAGAATCATTCTCGAGTCCAGACACGGCTGGCCTCCATTGTAATAAGCAGCATAGCCCATAAGAGTGACGAACGGGACGTAACATATCTTTTTTATCTTTCTTCGAATCGATCTCTTTCGTGCTACGGTTTCTATAACATGAGATCCCGTCGGAACAATATGGAGGTCATCGTCCTTGAGGTCATTGTACATCTCCCCTGTGCCCTCTCCCCACGACATGAAAACGCCCTTGAATCGGAAATCAGAGTAAACGGCCATAGTGTTCAATGCGAACCCGTAAGAACCGTGCTGAATATTAAACACCGGCTTATTAGCTCGTTTGAAGTGAGATTGCACCATACCATTAAAAGCTTGTCCTCCTCCCCCCCCACATATAAATACTTTAAAGTCTTTCTGAGCATCAACTGCTTCCACGTAGTTCAATCGGTCCCATAAAGTTGCAATGTATCTGTCGGCATACGCTTTCAGCCTCAATCCGAGGATTCCGTCTGTAATCCGTTCCCCCGTTGGGTCAAGGTCCAAAAAACGGTCATCGACAGCAATCGAAGGGATTTCGGGACCCGCCATTTCCATCCGCAATACAGCAAGAGTATGCAGAGACCGGATATTGAGAGGGCTTTGGAGATAGAAATTAAAAGTATCGGACAATGCATATCTAAGCGGCTTGATGTCATAACCCAAACAGTCAATCAAGACGTTGCTTTTAGATGACCGATATCTGCCGGCAACGACAAGATATTCGTATAGACCCTTTGCCTTTATTCTCTTGAGTGAATTTCTCCAGAAGGCAAACTTGTCAGGCTGCAGGCCGTAATCCGCACCGCAAGCCGCTGCCTGCAAAATAATCCAATTAATAACGGTAATCCCTTTCGCCCGGCCAAGTTCCTCTACCAACGCCCCATACAGGGAGTCCTGTTTATGAAAAAAAAGTTTGAGATCGTGAATCGCCTCGGGTCTGCACCCTTCAGGGGCCCCTATAAGGGACGGCTTTTCTTTTTCTATGAGCCGTTCGAGCACGGCCAGCCTAATCCTCACAGCGTCGACGAGTATTTTCAGCCAGTATATATTCCACAGGAACGGGGTAAAATCGCGCTCCCTAAAACAAGGGGCTTGCGCCTGAAGTTCAGCCTCGGCTTTACACGCCCAACGTTCCGTAATAGCGCAATTCTCGTCACCAAGCGCTCTGAGTTCGGCCGGGGACAGGACTTCTTCATCGGTAATGAAGCGTATGCCTTTCTGTAAGAGATGGTAGGAGGCCTCGGCACTTACAGAAAGGTACAGACATTCCTTCGGCGGGAAAAGGCCTTCCGCTTCTTTGATGTCTGAGGCGTATTCGATAATCGCAATATTCATTCAGTATCGCTTCGGTAACTATTACAGCGAAGGTAGGCGGAGACTTTGATCCTCAGACCAAAATATTCTTGTCTTCGGGCAAAAATGTATTATAAAGATTTTCTTCTTTATAAATCCTTGCAAATTTTCCGTACACCCTGTTGCCTTCTTCAGTCAAGTCTTCGGCCTTTTTTATCTCATTCCAGTATCTCTCCGGAAATTTCACATAAAGCATAAAACTCCGCAGCATACCCCTGTACTCTTGAGGTGAAATATTCGGATTATTTATTGCAGGCCATCCTCTGCTATAACCAACTTGATTGCTTTGTTCTGCAGCCTCATCAAATAAACCAAGTTTGACAGATAATTTTCTCAGGCTGCTCCCCTTAAAAGGATAGACAAATCCGAGGGCCGGCGACTGCACCCTGGCTTCTTTAACAAGCCTGACGGTGTCCCAATACATTTCCCTGGTTTCATTTGGAAAGCCCATCAGGAGAAACGAAACTGTACGAAGGCCGTGTGCATTCAGGATTTCAAATGCCTTTAAAATAGTGCTGTTTCTGACCGGCTTGTTGCACATTTCAAATCTCATCTTTTCATTGCCTGTCTCAACTCCAACACTCACCGAAACACATCCCATGTCGGCTAATGCCCTAGCTTTCTCGTGCGTGACCGATTGAGGACTCACATCCACAACAAAAGGGAGAGCAACCTCCTTTGCATAACGGACCGACAACTCCTTAAGATATTGGGAACTTAAAGAAAGAAAGGTAGCGTCTTGAAACCTGAAGAAATTCAAGCTATATCTTTTCTTGAGATGCACGAGTTCATCAATTAAACGGTCTACGTCGTATCGTCTTAATTTTGAATTGTCCTTGTTAAATAAACTCATTGTCTGATACAAACAGTAAGAACATTTCCCGGGACAGCCTCTCGTTACTACACCGTCACCGGAACGATATACCTTGCCGTCATAGATCCTGTACATTAGCCTGTCATCGTAAAAATCATAATCCAGAAAAGGCAACGCGTTAAGGTCGAATACAACCTGGCCCGTAATGTTTTTATGCAGAACACCGTTTTTCTTGACCCAAAAACCGTCGGTTTTTTCAAAGTCTTTATTGTTGTCAATCCTATTCAACAATTCGACGAAAGCGAGTTCCCCTTCCCCAATACATATTATGTCCACAGACTTTTCTCCGACAGTGCCCTCAGGATCGGCAAACGTATGGATGCCTCCGACAACCGTTAAAATTTCGGGGTTGAACTCTTTCACAATGTCCAGCAGGGCCACGGACAGTCTCCACTCAACGCTCAGGACCGAAATGCCGACCACGTCAGGCCTAAACTTTTGCAAAACTGATATCAGTTCTTGTTTGATATTTTTATCCTCTTTTATCAGCCCATAATCTTTAGTATCGACATGCCTGTAATTCAGGATTTCTTCTCCCGCATCTGACGTTCCCATATATCTGTCATTGCCATGAATATCTTTTGTGTCAAAAAACGAAGTGTCGAAAAGCTGAACATCATGACCGGATGCGCGGCAACTATTCATAACTGCCGTGAGACCTACAGGCTTATACCCCCCGCAATCAATATTCGGAAAAATAAATAAAACCCTCATTAACCCTCCCCATTCTTAAAGCATGTCGGTTACAGTTCTCATGCTCTTCGCTCATTTGCAATTCTTTTGACAATTCTATTAATTCCCGTCCACACCGCATATTATCTTATCATTTCTTGAAAGGTGAATAGATGCTTGCGTGACTGCTGATCAATATCTACGACAGCAAGGATAAATTGTTCCAGACCTTGTCGAAGGCCTGAATAATTTCGTCCATATCTTCAAACACAAGTGGGGGACGAATAATCTCAGTCGATAGCGACCAGTTCATGGCGTGCGCGACGTTCGGCAGCAAGTCCAGAGAATAATCCGGCGACCCGCCGTACCAGGGGCATTTGAAAGGACATCCTTTCTCGCCGAATCCTACCTGCTGCTGGTAAATAGGGAACTCGTTCAACGGCAGATAGCCGGCGTAGAAGTCCATCCCTTCGGCATTGAGGGCTTCCACAATGCGCGGTGCAGAGACTTTAATCTTCATTGGGTCCAGGCGCAGAGGATAACGGTAAAAGCTATGCTCACATCCTTCTTTGATCGCAGGAGTTATTAATCCGTCAAAACGTTTCAGTCCCTGGGTCACATAGTCTGCAAGTTCTCGCCGTTGCCTCAGCAGGTCGCTTAATTTCTTCAGCTGCTCTCTTCCTATGGCGGCCTCTATTTCATTCAGCCGGTAATTCCAGCCAATCATATTGATCAGGTTTTTCACAGGCATGCCGGTAGCGATGACAGCCTCCGCATGGTTTCTGATCAGCTGGAGCTTAAGGGCAAGTTCATCATCGTTAGTCGTGATTACACCCCCCTCTCCGGTCTGAATAATCTTGTGGCAGTTGAGGCTGAACACGCCCATATGGCCTATTGTTCCTGTCAGTCTTCCTTTGTAGCGCATGCCCGGCGACTGCGAAGCATCTTCTATTACAATAAGAGAATGTCTTTCGGCAATCTGCATTATTGCGTCCATCTCAGCCGGATGGCCGTATATATGAACAGGGATAACAGCCTTTGTCCTGGATGTGATCCTGCTCTCCAGGGAAGCCGGCGACATGCAGAAGGTATCCGGTTCTATATCGCAGAAAATCGGCACGGCATTATTGACAAGAATCGCGGCCGCCGTGGCCGTCATGGTCCAGGGCACTGTAATTACCTCGTCTCCAGGACCGACACCTGCGGCGCCTACGGCAGCCATGAGACCCGAGGTCGCAGAATTAACGCTGACTCCGTACTTGACTCCGAAGAAGGAGGACCATTCTTTCTCGAAGGCCTTGACTTCAGCGCCTCCGAGAAACCACTGGTTGTTGGAACCTTCGAAATCAGACAGGATGCCGCTTTCAATGACCCTCAAGGCCGCGGCTTTTTCCTCTTGTCCTGTAGTGATATGCACCGGATAGGGTTTTGTGCGGACCGGTGTTCCGCCTAAGAGGGCTGGTTTCAAGGCTGTCCTTTTCCACTCCTCAGCTTAAAAAGAGCGCCGAAGGTCCAGAGGTCATCATCATCAGATATTTCCATATCAACAAGCCATGGGGCATCTTTAATAAGATAAGAATCACTCTTTTCTTCCCCATTCATAAACAATCTTAAATCTATGAAGTTAAATTCTTTGAAAAAATTGAGCCAAAAAGCGATATTTCTCTTAAAAATCTTGATTTTGTTGTTTCTCGAATCAGTTTTTATTTTGTTTTCTCTGACCAGAAAATCTTCAATAAAAACATATCCGCCTTCAACCATACAATTCAAAAGGTTCTCTTTAAAGACAGAAAGTTCCTCGTCTGAAGCATAATAAGCAAAAAAACCCACTATAGCCAGATCATATTTTATGGGTGTCGTAAATTTTTCACAGAGGTTTACCTGTTTGGCAAAACATTTTTTCTCATGAATATTGCCGGAAAAGGATGCTTTGAAATGTTCTACAGCCTTTTGAGAACCATCATATCCATGAATGCTTCCGGCATAATTCATTAGAAGCATAAGATTGCTTCCCGACCCTATCCCAAATTCGGCGATATCAAACTTTGATAAAACCTGTTTAGGGAATAATGTCATAAGGTAATCAACTATGAAACTTCTTCTCAGGCAGTGTCTTTCATAAAACTTGTCTGCTTCTTCATTAACATATATTTCTGTCTGCATATTTATATTAAATACAATCTTTTTTCTTCGGGCCAAACATTATTGCAAAGGTCATCCGCCGTGTAGATTTCAGCAAATTGAGAATATATTCTTTATCCATCTTTGTCAAGCGTCCTCTGCCCTGTCCTGAGAACTCCCTGCCCCTCCGTTATGCACTCAGGGCTTGCAGTGTTCCTTCACAAAATTCTCCACCTCCAGTATTAGGGCCGGCCCCATCCGCTCTATAGTATTGAGCCTGAGTATGTCCTCAAATTGCCGGAGCTTGCTGACGCCGGGGATGATGGTGGATATCCTGTCGTTGGACAGCAGATAGTTCAGTGAGAAGTGAAGGATTGCGTAGTTGCGGTCCAATCCGAAACGAGTGATAATTGCATTTACCATGTCCACCCGGTCGGCGAGCGTTGCACCGTGCAAGAACTGCCGTCTGTCGTCCTCAGCGGAAAAGGTTGTTTTGTAGTCGTACTTTCCGGTCAGCACGCCGCTGGAAAGAGGCGACCGGATTATCAGGCCTATGCCGGCATCAGAAGCCCTCCCTATAAAGACTTCGTTCGGCCTGATATGCAACAGGTTGTAAAAGACCTGTAAGGTATCGACCCTATTGTCATCTATAAGCTGGAGCGTTTCCTCTTCGGTACCGGTGGACACACCGAAAAATCTGATTTTCCCCTCTTGTTTGAGTTCGTCGAGAATATCATAAATCTCGCCGGAACGGATAAGGTGGATGCCCGGTTTAGTCAGCTGAAAGATATCGGCATAATCAGTCTTAAGGTTTTCCAGGGATTGATGCAGACAGCCTCTGACGTATTCCCGGTCAAAACGTCTCTCACCGGAGGAAGTGATCCCACACTTGGTAGCGATGATCACCCGGTCTCTACGACTGCCGAAGGATTCGCCCAGGAGCCGTTCCGCTTCACCATCGCCATACTTGTCGGAGGAGTCAAAAAAATTGACGCCGGCCTCAAAGGCCCTTTCCAGGATCGCGAGGGCCTCGGCACGCTCTATCCTCGGCGAGCCAACGTAGGCGCCGCCAATCAGCGAGGGGCCGCCAATCTGGGCCGTACCAAGGCCTATCTCGGACACACTCAGCTTCGTCTTGCCTAATGTTCTGTACTTCATCCCGGTTGTACGCTGTTGACGCAGTTGCGGCAGAGGGGGATATCGTGCCACCTGCCTGATGCATGGAGGTCCCGGAACCGTTTCATAGTGTCCGAGTGCCAGCATTCATGGATACTGTGGGTCCTAAGGTTTCCCAGCACGTATTCGTGGTTGTAGTCGTGCTCGCAGACGAGCATATCGCCCTCATAGGTAATAGTCAGGAGTTGCCAGAGCTGTGAACACTTATATGACTTCTTAGTCTCGTGTCCAGCCAAGGTTTCTTTGGCTGTGACGGTAAAGTCGTAGCACTTCTGGAAAGAAATGACATTCACCAAGTCCTTCCATTGGTTATAGAAATCCTCCCGCTCATGCTTGTTCAACTCGCTCACGATAAAGCTGACTCTCACTCGGGGATAACTCTTCCCCGCCTGCTTCCTCGCCTCCAGGAAGTCGTTGATATTTTGCAATACCCGGTCGTAATCGCCGCTTGAGCGGACTTTGGCGTAGACGCCTGCAGAGGCCGCGTCCAGGGAAAAGTTTATCTTGGTAAGACCGGCATCGATCAGTCTTACCGAAAGTTCTTTGGAGAGCAATGACCCGTTAGTGTGAAACATGCGATCGAGGACACCTGCATTTCGCGCCTTTATGATCAACTCCGGGATGTCCTTCCGCATAAGGGGCTCGCCTCCGTGGCTGAATGTGATGGAAGGCAGCCGGTAGCGCTTCACCTCATCAAAAAGCTTGTCAAGGAGATCGTTGCTCAAGAAGCCGTTTTTCTTCGTATGGTTAATTGCCTGGCGAGGACATTGAGGGCACCTGTAATTGCAGGCATAGGATGTCTCAACCTCCAAAAACAGGGGGAAGTCAAACAGGTGAAGATGCGAGGCCATGTCCCACTTCTTACGATATTCCCGATAATCGTCCCCGAGGTCCCGAATCCATGAGGGGTCTACTTCGATTTCCTCTATATGGTATGAATCATCGGCAATGTTCATCAGCCACCTCTTTATGTTGTAGTATTTTGCATATGGTTTCCATTGTCTTACTGACCGCGTCTCCGGCAATGTGAATGCCGCTTTGCCGTTGCAGATATTCAGCTCTATAACCGGGATCCACGAGAAGGCCTTTTATAAGGTCGGCCCCTGCCTCCTTTGTGCTGTTAAAGGGGATTATGTTCCTTTCGGTGAGCATAAATTGCGAATTGTCAGTTGCGTCCAACTGCAGGGAAATAACAGGGATGCCGCACAGAGCGGCTTCTACAAGCATGGTCGAGATCATTCCAACCACTATATCGGAGATTGCAAGAATCTCGAGTGAGTTTGCCTCCGGCCCCAACAATCGTTTTTTTAACGACGGCCACTTTGACAGAGTCCATCTGAACTCTTCAGGCATGTTTTCAGGATGAGGCTTTATCAGGAGGTATGGCTGCACTCCTTCGTTTTCAGATGAGATCTTTTTCAGAACAGCACCGAGAAATGCTACTGTGGTTTGTTCATCGTAGCCGAGGCATGGTCCGAAATCTTTTTGCAGAGATTCCGCAACGAATGTTACGACGGTGCAGGTTTCGGGGATATCCAACAACCTGCGTTTCTCCACTTTCCGGGACGCAAGTTCTGAGAATCGTTCAGCAAGGTTATCAAAAGCAGGCTGTCCGGTGATTGAGATGCGTTCTTTAAGAATACCTATCCGTGTCATAGCTTCTTGCGCATAATCGTCCATAACAAAAATATGGTCAGGCAGGTAAGCAAGCCGTTCCTCCGGAGACGGTCCGCTGAACCTGAGTGCGTAATTTTGCCATTGATCCAGTACCCCCACGGTGGGGACACCGGCTGCCTTGCCCCATTGCCATAGGTATCTCTCCGTCATATCAAGGGTCGGCAGACTCGTGGCAGAAGTAAAAACAAGGTCGGGGACATCTCCAAATCGGCCTTGTACCAGTGCATCGAGGACCGTCGTGTCGAAAAGCGGGAAAGGCACACACTCGATACCTCGGTCCATGAATGCCGTAAGTCCGTGGTCTTTGGAGAGGAGGAGAAGATTCCAGCCCTCACTTAGCATTGCACGGCAAACAGGGGCTATAGCAGCCACTCCGCCTGCCTCTCGAGCAAAGGCGAGCACATTTTTCCTCATGGCGACATCACCGGCTTGCTGAATTCAAAAAAAGTATACCGCGGATGGTTATCCGTGTCCCGGAGCGGGGTCATGGAAACAAGCTTCATCTTATCTCCAACTAATTTTTCATATTGATGCATATATCCATAATCCCAGTTTAGTATGGCCATTTTACGATGCCAAGACATCGGGCGATTGTCGACCTCGACGAGAAGCAGATTGTGTTTGCATACCCTCGTCAATTCATCAATCGCTTTGCCGATAGAAGAATAGTCCGCATGAGTCAGACATACTACCGTGAATACCACGCCTATGCTGTTGTCCCTGAAGGGGAGGAAGCAGGCATCAGCATTGACTACCACGGCGTTCGGCGCCGTGATAAATTCCTTTTTACCGAAAAGCAGGTTTTCCAGTCCAAGGTCTATTCCGATAAAGCAGGCATGAGGCAGTTCCCGAGCAAACTTATTCAGCCGGTATCCGTAGTAGCAGCCGACCTCTAAATACAGCGAATCGTCGAACCCCCTCAAACGGTCGGCCACAGCTTTATCTAAATTAATATAGTAGGGGTCGCCCTCAACGTTATCAACCTGCAAAAAATCGTCAGAGCGCCGGTCCTTCCAGAGATTACGCTGTATGGGATCACCTAAAAATTTCCTGTGAAGCAGGTAGTACCAGATGATATTCAGGGGTGTTATACAGGCAAGATATATGAATCGCGTAACTGGATTCGTCCACAAGGCCAGATATATAGATCTCATAACAGGCTTCGCCCATAAAGGTATGAGTTGTCTAAGCCCCAACTCTGGTCCCGCCGCTTGCAGCAGAATGCTTGAGGGCCTCCACAATCAGCATGTCGGCAAGCCCTTCCTCAGCAAAAAAAGCAGAGCGTTTCCCCTCTGACATGTCTTTCATCAGCATGCCCAATCCATATTTCATCGACCACTTCATCTCCGTCTCGATCTTCTGAATGAGCTTCAATTCCTTGAAACCCTGATAGTTGTCATATTCCCGGGCTTCATATACATAAATAACGTCGCCGTTTTCTTCTATCCTGATCCTTCCGTTGGTACCCATAATGTCCAGCTCGAATATGCTGTATACATATTCATCGGCATCACAGCCCGTAATGCTCGCGGTTGCGCCGCTCTTAAAGCCCATAATCCCACGCATCGAAGGGTCGGCACCGTAACTGCCTGCATCAAAAGGCGGGAACGCCATGGCCCAATCTATGTCCCCGCACAGAAATCGCATAGTATTTATTAAAGTGCAGCCGATATGTGTTATACCCTTTACGTAATATCCGTTGACATGAATTATATTTCCTATCATGCCCTCGCTAAGCTTTTGTCTTATTTGTAAATGGCAAGGCTCCCATCTCCTCTGGCTGGAAAGCCACAAACCCACATTTTTTTCACGCGCCATACTAATGACCTTTTTTGCTCTTGCTGCCGTATTTGCCAGCGGTTTTTCAGCCCATATATAACCGGCGCTCCCGGCTTCCAGAATTTTTTCCATTACTTCGTGATGGGAATCATCACCCGTGCAGACGCTTATAATGTCATATCTATCGCGGAGCAGTTCTTCCAGCGAGGAAACACCTTTGGCAACTTTCCAGTAATCGCAGAACTCATCGAGTCTCGCCCTGTTCACATCAAAGGCTGCGGCAATTTCGATTTCAGGGAAGGCCCTGTAAGCCCCTGCATGCGTAAAAATGCCATTCGTTTTTTTCTGTTCATCGTTGCGGCCTGCTATGTCACCGCAGCCGATAATCGCTGTCCTTATCGTTTGTCTCATACCGATTTATATATATGCGGCTGATCTCTGTTCGCAGTGGCTGTTTTTTCTTATCCAGTCCGGATGCCCGTCCAGAAAATCAATCAGTTCGTGTGCGGTAAAGCCGGGCGAGACAGGATATAATTTTTCGTATATGAACTTTGCGAGTTCCATGTCTTCCTTGTAATCCACTGTAAGCCTTATTTCAGGCCTGTTAAGTTTGCTGCCCGGCAATGCTTCAAGGTTGAATATGGGAAATCGGCCGGGGTGATTCCAGATAAAGCGAGGCGTGTCTTCCCTTTCCTGCACATCCTTTGCTTCTTTTGCAGACGCCTCCAGAGCATCGAATCGCACAACATGCGCGTCTATACCTTCAGGAAATGTGAGCTTCATATCATTGGCTGCATACGAGTAGCCTCCCCATTTTAAAATAGCCGCGAGAAGGTCTATCAGCTCCGGATCATAAAAGGGGCAGTCTGCCCCGCATTGCAAAATAATGTCGGCCCCGTGTTTCCTGGCAGCTTCATATACACGCCCCAGGACATCATCTTCGCTGCCCCTGAAGCACTGAATTCCCTTTTTATAACAGAGTTCATAAATAGCGTCATCCCCCGGATTTACGGATGTCGCCACAACAGTCTCGTTCACTGTCCTCGCAAGCCCTATTCTCTCAACCACCCGCTCAAGCAGAGTGGCCCCTGCCACGTCCATCAGCGTCTTCTTTGGCAACCGGGTAGAGCCCATTCTTGCCTCTATGATTGCGACCGTTTTCATCCGACGCGGGCCCCATCAGTCTGATTAATAAGACCCAGCGCCTTATCAACAATCCGCATTATACCCATCCCGTCAATCAGTCTCTTCCCTGTCTGTGAATGCCTCTCGCGAACAGCGCTATCGGAAAACTCATTTATAAATGCCTGCAACCTCGATATGTCCAATCTTGTGTTAAATGGGACCACCTTGCCAAATCCCATTTTCTCGAGTCTGTAAGCGGTCTCTTCCTCAAACGGCTCGCCGCATACCACCACAGCAGGCGTGCCGCAGCATGCCATCTCAAACAACGTATTGCCGGCAGCGCATATTGCCAGGTCGGCCCATTGTATCCATTTGCACATAGTTTCTATATCTACGGAGCGAAGAAGCGCATCGAATTTCCTGCCGGTGACCGATAGGACAGCGTCCAGTTCCCTGTCATGCTTAAATGCAGGTCCTATTATCGCTGCTATTTCAATCTCAGGCGGACATCCCGACAGGGCATCCAGTATCTGGGGGGTCAAACCATACGTATCACTTCCGCCTAGCGTAACAAGGACATGGCCTATACCGGCTCTTATCTTCCCTGACCCTGCATGCGCTCTTTGAAATACGGGATGAAGCGGTATATATTCCACATCATTATATGCACCCTCGTCATAATACAGCGGGTTTATCCTAAGGTCCGCAAACCTTCTTGAGGCCTCTCCTGTGTCATCTATTGTAACAAGGTGACTGCAGTGTTTCTTGATTACAGAAAGCTGTTCCGACGGCGTATTAAGCTGGTTCACTATAACAATATCGAAATACCCGGCGTCCCATGCGCTTGCCTCGAAGTTATGTGAAACAGCCTTTGCATAAAAACCGGCCCTTTGCACCGCGCTTAGCGCTTCCGCATCATTGTCGACAATAAAGCTCGACAAGAGCCCTCTTGTCCTGAATTCCTCCGCAATGGCTATGGAGCCCATAACATCTCCCATACCCTGTTTATGGTTCCCCTTTGTTTTTATGCAAATGTTATGGGCCATGCGCTATGAACTGCCGAAGCGTCCTCTAAGAAATTCTCTCAGGATGAGTTCACCTTCCGTCCGTTCCCATTTCCATTCACCCAACATCGACTCGACTTCCCTTATCTGTCTCACCATTTCTTTTAATTCGGGAGGCTCAAGTGAAAGCACATGGTCCGTGCCCATATATTCCTTGCCCAGTTTGAAATGTTCAATAGGAGTTTTTCTGTCGAGCGTCATATGTTTTTCTATTACTCTTGCACCGGCGGCAACTGCGGCTACCGGAGCCAGTATTCCGTCAGTGTGGTCCGAATATCCGACCTTCAGGTGCGGGTATTTGAGCATGAGAATTTTCATCATATTCAGGCGTACGTCGCATGGCGCCAAGGCCTTCAGTCCCCGTTGTTCGAGGAGCGGTCCTGTCGGGTATTCCGAAACACAGTGCATCAGGCAAAGGTCACCGACTCCTGAGAGGACATCCACCGCCTCACTCACTTCATCCAGAGAAGCCATGCCGGTTGACATAAATACCGTATCAAAACTATCTTTGATAAACTGCACGAGTTCTTTATCTGCCATTGTGCTGCTGGCTATCTTAATTGACTTTAGCCCCGCATTAGAAAGCCATTTTGCGGTTTTTACATTTTCAGGCGTAAAGAGAATATGTATGCCTGTCTCTCCGGCATATTTTACAAGCAAGTCTATCTTGTCGGGATTGAGGGCTATCTTTTTAAACCAATCCCTCTCAGGGTCATCGTCGGATATGTTCTCATAGTCCAGAGTCTGAAATTTCACTACATCGCAGCCCGCATCTTTGGCCGCGAGTATGAGCCTCTTGGCTGCAGCAATATCGCCGTTGAAACACTCACCTATTTCCGCAATAACGATAGTTCTTTCGCTCATAGCTAATGAAAGACTTCTTCCATCACCTGCACGCCTATGCCCTTTATTATATCAAGGCTTTTATCGCCGCAGTTAAACAAGAGGTCTATGACAGACATGCAGGGGATAAAAGGCCCGTAGAGCTGCTTATAGACAGGGTGGTGGAATTCCTGAAATTCAACATCTATTCCCGCTGTTTCAAACTCGTCAAGCTTGAGATAATTCCTTCCGGATATTCCGGACACATAAGAGCTTGAGCCGACTTCTTTGCATATCGACAAAATCAAATCGCTGCCGCTGCCCTTTGAATTCAACTCTGACGCCATAATTAAATCGGTCGTGATATTAAGAGAACCGGCCAGACACTTTATCAGCGCAACATTGAAATCACACAGGTTGTTCGAGCTATTGCTCATAACATTATCGATGCTCTCAAAATACTTGTCAAAGTATGGGGCCTTCTTGTATGCGTAACATATGGTGTCCTTCCATTTCCTTTTCCAGCGGAAGTCATCCGAAATAGTTACGTCCTTTATAAGTGTGTCAATAGTGCGGGATACTGGTACTGTCAGCCATGTCCATCCGTCCGCAGTCCTGGCCTTATTTCTATTTTGAAAATAATTCTTGGAAAACTGAACATTATCCAGAAGGACAAATCTGTCTGCCCCGGACATTTTGTGGAAAAAACCGAGCCACGGCAAGTGCTCCGGCTGGTGAATAGTAATGCGCAAGCCTCAGGCCCCCACTTTGTCCGGTCTGTTGATATACTTGTCCACCACGATCTTCCTGTCGCCAATGTGCTCCACAACCGGCTGTGTCTTCCTCGGAAGATAACAATGACCGCACGGCCCAAGAAGTTCAACTCCCTTGTGTCTGAGATGAATATCTCTGGCCCCGGTCATCCCTTCTCCATGCCATATCGAATGAAGCGGTTCTATATTTGCGTCTCCCACAGGGTGCATGCAAAACTCGTCATTTGAACATAGCAGGGCCATGCCGTCCGAGCCTATAACCAGCCTCTGATACAGAACGGGACAAGTGAAGTTTGAGAGATACTGGATATCTTCGTCCACATGAAGGTAATCCACTAGAGGGTTGAAGGCAATGTCGTCCGCATACGGCCTGAAGGCGTCCAGGTATTCCTGCGCATTGTCCTTCACTGCAGGCCAAACGCTCTGCACTTTGATGACGGGTTTCAGGGAATGCGCCTTCACCTTGATGCATTTATATTCCTTTATTTTCCCATACGAATCTGCAAACTTTGCAGGTTTTCTTATCGACTCATATGTATCTCCAAGTCCGTCGAAAGAGATGGTCAGCCAATCCAGCCCGGCCTTCATAGCCTCTTCAAAAAGAGCTGGATTAAGGGCCAGGTTGTTTGTGAGGGTGGAGACTTCCCTGATGCCCTTTTCCTTCGCGTAACGTATCATCCTGATAGCGTCCTTATGGATAAAAGTCTCTCCGCGCAGGCTCAGCCTGATAGAGTATGTTCCATATGAAACACACTCATCAATTATTTTCTTGAACAGATCGAACTCCATGAATTGACGTTTTATCTTTTGCTTAAACTCGTCGGTTATTGTGTAACACATAGGGCATTTCATATTGCAGGCTGACGATATCTCGACGTCCACATGGTCCGGGAATCGTGAAACATAATGAAGGCGGGGATAGTAGTGCCACCTGAACCTGTTACGCATAAAAGCAAGGAGATGACCTGATCCCCTTTTATAGTCAAATGTCAGTTTTTGCCAGCGCGAAGGGATGACCTGGTCCTTATTTATTTTCACTTAAACCCCTTTCCAACAGGACCTTCTCCGCCAGCCAGAAATCAAAGTCATCATCTATTTCGACATTCTCAGGTCTGCCGACAAATTTTCTTGCGATCCTTGATCCATAGCGGTCCCCTTTCCGAATCAGATCGGCCTTTATCACATATATGTTACCGTCGTCGTAGAAGAAGCCCTCAAGATCCTGCCGTCTCAGATCGTTTTTTCCGTATTCCATGTATTTGCAAATAAACCCTGTTGCCAACGAGTCGCAGCCGCTATCGAGAAACTCCCTGACGCATTCATCAATAAGGCCGGCCCTCCTGACTGGCGAAGTCGCCTGTAAGAGGACCACCACATCGCATGGTATCTTCTCCACTGCATGCCTGAGCACGTCCAGAGTGTCTGCTTCATCAGTAGCGTACTCGGCAGGACGTTCCAGGACTTCGGCGCCGCATCCTCTGGATACCATGGCTATTTCAGGGTCCTCTGTCGAAACCACGAATCGGTCTATAAGAATGGATTGCTTTGCAGCCCCTATGGTCCAGGCGATAAGAGGCTTGCCTGCAATAACTTTGATGTTCTTGCGGGGAATCCCCTTACTGCCCCCCCGCGCAGGAGTAATGCCGAGTATCATTTTATGACCACTTCCCTCTTAACATCACGAATGCCTCGGCATATTCAAAACCGGCTTCTATTCCTCTTTTCTGCGCGGCTATCTTTACGGCCTCCGCAGAACGTGGATGCGGGTATTTCCGGCCTTCAGTTTCGTAACATCCAAGGGCCTTTATCTTTTTACCGATAGTATTTTTTATGTTTACATAATAGTTGGGAAGAAATGCGTTTTCGGGAAGGGGTGGCGATTGTTCTGTCGAAGACGGCGTCTCATACATATAGATCTCTTTGACAAAAGGCGTTGCCGCCGGACGCAGCACCACTCTGGCTGCATCGAAGACAGCCCTGTGGTCCTGGTTGTTGTCACCACTGAACGGCACATAGACAACATCCGGCTTGAGATCGAAAAAACCTTTTTCAAGAGGAATAATAATGTCCTGGATGCAGGCATCAAGCCTCTCGTCCGGCAGATTCAGAAATAGTGTGTCACTATATCCGAGCGCATTCTTTGCTTTTAAGGCATGGGCCTTTTCAATATTGTTTCTTCGCTCATCAAAAACATGGTTATAGACCCTGTGCGCAATAAAAAAAACGCATACCTTATCGCCGGCTTTGACTCGTCTGCATATGGTGCCGCCGCATCCAAGAGTTTCGTCATCCATGTGAGGCGCGATAATCAGAACTTTTTTCATCTCAGCAATATCCCCTTTAATTCTTCGATATTCTTCCCAGCGCCTTCCCAGCCATAAAAAATGGGCGGGCAGCTATGGTGTTCTGCCACCCATCTTGAATTAGGAAGGTCATACCCTATATTCTCTATTTCAGGCCCGAAATCACTTTGAGCAAAGACCTTACCTGTTTCAACCTTCAAAGCATAGTCAAAGACTATATATTTGTAATACCCTGAACTCATGCCTGACGGAAATTTGACCCGGTTTTCAAAGATACCGTCATATTTTGCTGCAAGGTCCCTTTTCCATTCAAGAATCATCGGAAGCCGTTCAAGTTGGACCAGCCCGAATGCCGCAGTAATTTCATTCATCCTGAAATTGAAGCCATCTTTTATTTTATAAGCGACTTTGCCTTTTTCAACACTTTTGCCATAATTCCTGTAGTATCCGAGCCATTCGAGGAACTTTTCATCTTTGGAACATACTATGCCGCCCTCTCCTGTCGGCATAGTTTTAGTTGCGTAAAAAGAATAGGAACCGGCAAGTCCCCATGCTCCGCCTGTCTTTCCGTTCCATTCCCCTCCGTGTACGTGGGCACAGTCCTCAACAAGCGCGATGCCCCTTTCCTTGCAAAAAGCGGCTATGCCCTCAACCTCAAATGCAATGTGCCCCCCTATATGCACGACGGCAACGGCCTTTGTATCTTTTGTGACCTTCTTTTTCAAATCTTCCAGACTCAAGCAGAGGTCGTCCCGATTGCAGTCCGCGTATATTACATTTGCTCCAGCCCTCTTCGCAGCAACGGCGGTCGCCCAAAACGTATTGGCCGGGACAACGACTTCTTTTCCCTGAACTCCTATATACTCAAAAATGCTCAGGAGTCCAGCTCCTCCATTGGTTACGGCCAGACACGGCATGCCTATATATCTTCCAAAAGCCTCCTCGAATCTCTCTACCATGGCGCCTTCAGATAAAAAATTGCTTTCAAAAATATCTTCAAGCAATTTATG
Source organism: Nitrospirota bacterium (assembly GCA_015233655.1). GTDB lineage: Bacteria > Nitrospirota > Thermodesulfovibrionia > Thermodesulfovibrionales > Dissulfurispiraceae > JADFXI01. The sequence goes on from JADFXI010000003.1 coordinate 54,430, forward strand.
ATATTTTTCTCTGTATCCGGGTTCAAAAGGTATTTTCATAAATTTCCTGACATTATATAAAGTTCCTGGTCTTCGTCTTTTCCAGGCGATGAAACAATAGATTGAATTTTGTAAGCCTGCATCTCGGACAATGCTTCATACAAAAAGCTGCATCCATAACCATTTGAGCTTGCCTGATTCTCTCTTTGCCGAGCCATATATCAGCAAAGGATTGGTCCGTAATATTTCCTATAGGTTTGATCCACGGATAGATATTCAGCCTGCCGCACAAATAAACGCCGCCATCTGCTGCTATAACGGTCGTCAAACTATGCGCCTTGCAAGGGAGGCCTGCGTTTCCTTCAACTACATTCTCGCGCATTCCGTCCGCAATAATAGAAAAACTGCCGGTCTCATATTTCTTCAGATATGAGATATCCACGTTTGATTCAAGCTCGGGATGGTCTATAACAGGCCTGAACTGGATATAACTTGCTCCAAAATTTGACAGCCTTATAATAAGTGCTTCGAGGCTTCCAAGGTTCTTTGATGTTACAACATAGCCAATGCCGACAGTGGCTTTTGAGGAGCAGAGGGTCTTGATATTGCTCATAATCCTCTCAAAACCGTCATTGCCTTTCAATGCTCTCTGCTCTTCCGCATTGGAGGCGTCGAGACTAACCCTTATCCATTTAAACTTGTCGGCAAGGCCCCTCTTTATCGGTATGCTGCCGTTAGTAATCAGCCCGACTCCGAAACCCAAATCATATGACAGGTTGACCACATCAGAGAAACCTTTGTGGATAGTGGGTTCGCCGCCTCCTTCAATTACTATGCCTTCCGTGCCCCCTGCCTTCAAATCAACCAGGAGCCTTTTGATAACTTCAAGTTCGATATCACCGTTTATCCTCGCCCTTAAATCTTTATCTGAACACCATACACAATCGAAATTACATCTGTTCGTAAGGGACAGCTCCACACTCACAGGATAAGTATAATCCGGCCCGGGTGTTTTTCCCCCGACCAGGGCACGTATTTTCTCAGGGAAAAAATAGAGTTTTTCAAGGCCTACTTCCTGTATGGATTCATACTTATTGCTCTCTGCGAGAATAGGGTTATTGTCAAGCAGGTTTATGATCTCAGGCGTAAAAGGATGCTGCAGATTGCCGAGGATAAAGCTTATGAGCTTCAGATCCTTCTCTGTGTCGAAGCATACTTTGTAATGGGGCCTGGGACATTGATATGCAGGTTTGTATATTTTAAATTTTGTTTCATTTTGATGAAAATAGAGGGTCCCTGCCTCCCTCTGCTCCGGAGTCAGCTTTTTCGCGTTGAGATTAAATAACAGTTTCCTGCTGACTACCTCACACCCGGTCCCATATATCGTACCGTCCAAATGCTCGTTGTAACTGAAGTCATAATTTCCTGTTAGGTGCTCTTTGATAAGGTCACTTGCCAGATGGGGGTCAAACAGAGGATAATTTCCGTTTACCTTAAGTATTGTCTCTCCTTCATAGACTTCCACGGCATTGCACAACCTGGAAACCACATCTGTCTCGCTTCCGCGAAATACTTTTATATTAAGGCGTTGCGCCTCTGCCGCCAGCGCATCGTCCTCAGGCAAATCACTTGTGGCAAGAATTATATCAGTTACATTATTCACTTTATTGATCCTTTCAACAATGTGTTGAAGGACCGTCTTGCCGCAGAGCTTTACCATACTCTTGCCTGGAAAGATCTCTGAGATATACGTTGCCTGAACCAAGGCACATAACCTTTTATTATTTATTTTCAAAATTTCTCCATGAGCAATATTGGGCTGTCTGCAATTAATCTCATGTCAACCGCTTAAACCCTGCATGAGCAATCGGCCCGCTGTAGACTTCTTTTAGCGTTCCCGCTTTTATGGCAGGCATCAGTTCACCCAAGACCTCATCAAGCGCTTTCAGATAATTATTCACATGTTCGTTCGTATGGGCAAAAGTTGCATAGAACGTCTTTGACGTCAGATAGCCTTTTTCAAGCATTTTTAGGACGATTATAGTATGAAGCAATTGCGCCTCATCGATGTTTATCCTCCAATTGGTAAGAGGTTCGATTCCCGCTACTATTATTTCGAGCCCATGCTTTTGTCCGAGCCTTAGCCAGCCGTCCTGCATCATCCCGCCGATACGTACCAGATGAGTACCGACATCGTTTTTCAAATGTTTTCGAACAGTGGCGACTGCGGCCGCAGGTCCTATTTTGTCCGTCCAGTACGTGCTGCTGATGAAAGTCCTCTGAGCTGCGTTCATTACTTCCTTTCTGCCGATGACGGCAGCCATCGGATACCCGTTGCCGAGGGCTTTTGCGAATACGGCTATGTCCGGCTCGGTCCCCAATTTGAGATGGATTCCTCCGGATACCATCCTGAAGCCGGATGATACTTCATCAAATATAAGAGGGATGCCAAGGTCCCTGGTTACCTGGCGTATGCCCGAAAGGAAGCCTTCTTCAGGCAGGTAATTGCGGGCAGGCTCCATAACGACTGCTGCCAGTTCGTCCCTGCTTTTGAATATCTGCTCTTCAAATCCTTTCAGGTCATTATACGCAAAGGGGACACATGTTCCGAGAAGGCCCCTTGGCACTCCTCCGGGATCAAGGCCCGGCAGAAGATGTCCATTCAATATTGTATCGCTCGCGAGATTGGCGGAAAGATACCAGTCGTGCCATCCATGGTAGCCGCAAAACAGCACTTTGTCTTTCTGTCTCGAAGCCCGGGCGATCCTTACAGCCACCGCCATAGCTTCCCCTCCCGTTCTCGCATACCGTACCATGTCGGCCCATGGATGCATCTCAATCATAAGTTCAGCCAGTTCGACCTCTTCGGGCGCATTCAACGTACACATATTACCGGCCCTTACAGCCGCCAATACGGCACTATCCACTTCGTCGTCGGCATATCCCAGGGAACAAGCGCCTATCCCCGAGATCGTCATATCGGTATAATGATTCCCGTCGAGGTCCCATACGGAAACCCCCTTGCATTTTTCATAGTAGGATGGCCACTCTTCAGGCAGAAACATTTCGGGTCTCTTAGACAACAGCTGGGTCCCGCCAGGTATAAGCTGCTTCGCTCTTTTATACAAAGCAATGCCTTTATCTCTTTTCCCCATTTCTACCCCCCTAAAACCTTAATCGTTATACGCAAAAAATAATCTCTACCCTTTCAGTGCTGCAGGGCAAAAAAAGTCGTCGCCGACATTATTGGATTCGATGTATCTTCGTACTGCAATGCCAAGCGAATGCCCGCCGTCGCCAGTCTTTATTGCTTCATCCATAAAAGTCTGAACAAATCCGCCAACCCGCCTCGGCGCTTCGAAATCATTAAAATAATTGAACTTCTGCTGCCATTTTGAAAAGTCTCCGATACTTTTATCTCCCCTGCTTGCCTTGACAATTGCCTTTTCAAAATCTTCAAGGCCAGGATAAATAAACTTTTGATCCGCGTCCTTGTAGAAAGGGTGGTTCACCCATCCGCTGCAGTCCCAGTGGACCGCTTTATGACCATATACACCTGCTACTATTCCAGCGGAATTTAAACCGTAACAGACGGACAAATCCGCAAGCGATGCCGCAGTAACAGGAGAAATTTCCCTGACAAAATAATATACTTTTTGTTGCTGAACAAGTGCTTTGAGCCGAGCCGTAATTTGTTCTCCATGCGGCAAGGCGCCCAGGGTATCAATGGTCCAGCACTTACTCTTAATGATAGCTCCCCATCCCGTATTCTCTTCCAATAAACTAATTATTTTCAGATAAAACTCTGATAAAGATTCCAGGGTCACTGCACCACGGTACTCGGCAGAGCTGTCAAATACAGCCAATTTAAATTCGATTGGTTTGGCGAAGCGGAACGTCCGGTCTGAACTATTTCCATCAGGACCGATAATAATGCCTGAAGGAATAATATGTGTGCCTGTCTTAGCACCCGGGCCGACAAAGTCGGATATCATTTTGCCCCAGGCAAAAAATACGTGATGTGCCACCAGATGTGTCGTCGTGCTCAAAATATGAGGATAATTTGACCAGTGGACTCCCATCATTATGCCGTTCGACAACTCCATCGCTTCGGCCTGCACCCCGGTTACCCAGGATGCTTCCTGGTGCTGGATGAGAATTTTAACATTATATTTCCTGAACATTGCGCTATAAAATGACAGGTAGAAATAATATTGAGATTCAAATGTTCTGTACCATGCCGGCATCGCGGCCTTGCGCAGCATAACATCTTTAATCAATCTGTCCGTAAGGCTGTAATCCATATCTAAAACTTTGAACATGCTGAAGAAATGTGCATCAATCCATTTTAATCCCATGCTTTCAATTGTCTTTGTTATCTCTTCTGAAGGCGGGGTGTCAGGACGATCAAGATAATAAACTATATCAAAATTATCTGTATTGACAGCGTGTCGCCAGAAGACAAAATCGGCCACGTCTTTATGCGAATACTCAACCCAGACGGCAGGCTTATGAGTCATCGCGTTATCGTTTCTGAATGCGGCTGAGACCTTGTTATATAAAATAACAATCATATAATAAAGAGGGCGCATATAATATTTTATATATACCGACAAATCAAATGATTGTTTAACAACAAAACCCTTATGTGCATAATATGAAACTATAAGGCTATTTATTGGATGTTTTTTAAAATAAAGATAATTAATTATTTGTTCCCCGGACCCCTCACTAAGAATATATGGCTCCGATAATACGGAGGTAGCGAATGCTACTCTTCTATACAATAAACCGGACGCATAACAAATAATCATTTTCTTAAAACTCTCGGGTTTGTGTGGCGCATATCGGTCTAAAAAGCGCGTGATGCAGGTATCAAGAGTTTGGCGCGTTTCATACGCCATGCTTGATCCATCAGACGCCATTTGCCCCAGATTCCGTTTGGCTTTAATAAAGATCCTGCTCAAATCGAGTCCCGGCAAAACCCGGAGCAGGACCTTTGATATATCAGAAACATTATGTTCATCGTAATAAACGCATATCCTGGAAAACAATCCAATCAGGACCGTTCTGACAACTATTCCAATTGTCAGTCTTTCCACCCATAAGTTTCTTCCCATCTTAGCCAAAATGTTTCAGGTGCGCAAAAAAAGAGCTATGTCTGCCGGAATCCCCGGAAGGAAGCATCTTTTTCCAAATAGAGTTTTTTTGTCTGCACTAATGCTTCATTAAGATTTTTTTCGTAATAATTCGTAAGGAGCCTCGTATTCGCCTCGCAGAGCGCCTCATGAAATTCATCATCGCTGAGTTCTGTAAAGTTTACCGACAACAGGTCGGAATTTACATGTTTATGCTCGTAAAAATCCTCGCAGTCCTTGCAGAGACCTTTCTCTATGGCATGATAATACAGCGGTGAACCGGGATATGGGGTCACCGGTCTGATAGTACGCATTTGAGCACCATCGTCATATTTCAGCAGGAAATCCACTCCTTTGTTCAGAGTATCCCTATTTTCACCGATATTGCCAAAAATGATATTGTAGCCCGGACTGATGCCTGCTTCCAGAGTAGCCTCTACCCCTTTAATAATCTGGTTCGTAGTCAAAGCTTTGTTCATGTTCTTAAGTATTTGATCATCCATTGCTTCAATGCCGTAATTAATAAAGACGCAACCGGCTTCTTTCATAAGCTTCAAAACATCAGGCTTTGCATAGTTTAATCTGCCGTTGCAGGCCCACTTTATATTAAGTTTTGCCTTTATAAAATCCGTGCAGAGGCCCGCCGTCCTATTTAGAGATGACATGAGGAGTTCATCTGAGAATACGACATAAGTTATGCCGTAGTCCCTTTTTAATCGTTTAATTTCTTCGATAATATTTTCACTTGATCGTTGCCGAAACCCCTCATCCATCCGATAACAAAAGTTGCAGTTAAATGTGCATCCTCTTCCCGATAAAACCGGCATAGCAAAATCATTGTTCGACGCATGCGGCGTCCTGAGCAGCCGGTAATAGTCGATTGGAAACAGGTCATGCGCAGGGAATGGTATTTTGTCGACGTCACTTATAAGGGACCTTCTCTCGTTTACTGTGATCTCGTCCCCATCGCGGAAGGCAATCCCCTTGATGCCTGCCGGCGGTTTCCTGTTCGACAACGCTTCCAGCAACTCAAGAACAGTCACCTCTCCTTCTCCCATGACTACTACATCCGCATTTGTTTTTTTAAGAAAAAAAACAGGCTCCGGAGTAGGGCCGTGACCGCCTATGATATAGAAAGGCCGTTGCTTTGATTTATTGATGGCATCCGATAATTTCAACAGTTTCCGGTACTGATAATACCCGGCAATGACACTCACACCTACTGCATCAAAACTGTTTTTGTTCAGGAAATCTGTGAGGTGTTCGTCAGGGTAGTGGTGCTTGTCCTGATTATAGATCTCTACTTCATACCCTTCTTTTTTTAAGACTGCAGCTATGTACGCGAGTCCTTGCGGAAACCAGTGTATGTAAGAACCGTTATCATATACGACCAGTAAAATACGCACGTGAACTTTCCTCCTAGTGTTCTAGGTTGCCCCGGGTCTCTCTCAAGAGAAACTCACAGAAGCGCAAATCAAGCTCGGTATCGATGTCCTGAGAGCGTTCTCTCGGCATTATATATGCTATGGTCTCATCGGTAACAAAAGTTTTCGTCTTAAGCAACCAACTGCAATTGGCCACATAAACTGCGCCATTCGACGCGAAGACCTTCGGCAGGTCCTGCCTGCGATATGTTTCTTCACTCTTTAATAAGGGTTGCAGATTACCTGCGGGACCTATAGTATACATCCAAAAGGGGCTTATATCAGGTTCTGTTACCGAAACGCAGGCAGGCGCCTTTCGGTCAATGCACAGTTCGATGCTACGGTCTATATCTGCTGCAAGGCGGAGCGGCGAGGTCGGCTGCAGCAGCACAATCATATCATATTGTTCCGGAAGAGCTTCGATGGCGTGGAGAATGGGAGCGACCCCAGGTGTTTCATCACTGGCCAACTCCATCGGGCGAACAAACGGAACATCACACCCGAACTGCCGCGCAACCGAAATGATCTCTGCGTCCTCCGAAGATAAAACGACACGATCGAGATATTTTGATTTTTTTGCCTCTTCAATTGTCCAGGCAATTAAGGGTTTCCCTAAAAGAGGCAATATATTTTTTCTAGGCAATCCTTTCGAGCCGCCCCTTGCGGGTATAATTGCGACTATCTTAACTCCGTTATCCATGTTTGCGTCCTTCCAATTCTTCCGAGTTCTTCTTAAATTCTTCCCACTGACCTATATCAAACCACCCGCCGTAGATCGGGTATACGCTTACCTTTTCTTTTTTCATGACGATATCTATCAGCTCATTCATATCAATTGAGGTCCCTTCCGGTATAAATGAGATAACATGGGGCTCCATAACATAAACGCCGGTATTTATAATCACATCATGCACCGGCTTTTCTAAAATCCTCCCCAGCCTGCCGTCGGACAATTCAAGCACACCGAAATGAATTTTAACTTCGTTGTGACATCCAACTATTGTCATGGCAGCTTCATGCTGTTTATGCCATTTCAAGATTTCATGATAATCCGCATCTAAAATAGAATCGCAGTTTGTAATTAAGAAGGTGCCTGTAATTTTATCTTTGAGCAATGAAAGTCCGCCGGCTGTACCTAAAAAATCATCCTCCTCGACCCAGTCAATTGTATAAG
>JADFXI010000040.1 GCA_015233655.1 Nitrospirota bacterium
TTTTTGATCTCTGTAATATGCTCGTAGGAGTAAAAACCACCCAGCAGCCGTTTCCTGTGCGAATAAGATTTTTTTTGAAAGAGGTCTACATTTACATCTCTATCCTTCACCGGCTTGCCTTTGAGGTCCACTACCGCAACATGGAACTTGAGTCTGTCTTTTGACAAAGTCCAGGAATCAGGCTTGACTCCAATCAGCAGCTGCGACGGCCAAAGCGGAAATCTCCGGGAGACTGTCTGCACCTCGCCATTCGGGTCTTTGAATTCCAGTTCGGTGAGGACCACCTGTGGTGTCGTTACAGCAGGAAGCCCGGCAATAGACGTCCTGCAGGCCCCTTGAGCGTCAAGCTTAAGCTCTTCCGCCTTGATCCTGCGCACTTCAGTCTTTGTCTCCTCCCCGGTCTCTTCATAGCTGGAGCGTCTCTGCACGCCCTCCCTGACTTCGCCGTTCGAGAAATTGATATCTTCGTAATCATCAAAGCTCACAGTTTTAGGTTGGATCTGGCTCTTCAGCTTCACGGACAGGTTGCCCGCGCCGCCCCCGGAGAGATACGAGACAAAGAGGTCCACCTGTGCTGCCCTGGCATTGACCAGGGATGCGTCGACAGGCTGAATTACTCCCTTCATCAGCGGGACCCTGAATTCTTCCACCCGGAAACTGCCCGACGAAAGATATGCGGAAGAACTGCCCTCATTTTCTTCGTCAGCGGAAGATGCAGCAGTCTTGCCGGATTTGCCTCGCGACTTCTTCTTAAGCTGGATGTTATATGTACCCAATTTTGCATTTCTGGGTATTTGCCACGATGTCAGCGCAGTCCCCTTGTCGTCCCACCTGAGGGGAAACTCATACTTCTGTCCACTTCCGTCATGCTCTACCACTGCTATGTCAGGAAGCTTGCCGGACGCGGTATAGGCAAACCCGGAGCCTGTGCGCGTTCGGATGAAGTGCTTCATACTTACTGTTTCTCCGGCTCTCAGCAGACTCCTGTCAAGGACAGTGTGGGCTATTACAGGAGCTTGATAAAAATCCTCGGGGAGATTGTATCTGAACGGCTCTATTCCCTCAGTCCATCCGGAATGTACAAGCGTCATATCCTGCGCTGTTTCGGCAAAAACGAACAGCCCGCCGCCCATGCCCGACAAAGACGGATACGACTCCCGGTAATTCACCTGGTCGTAACAGAGCGGGGGAGACTCAGGCAATGCCTTGTTGATGCGCGCAATGCCCTGTTCATCAGTCGCCCCTTTCCAAAGGAGCTTGCCGGTACAATCCCTTACGGTAACGCCGGCGTCCTTCACTGTCTCGGCCTTGTCCAGGCTGGTCACCCAAACTATAGAGGATTCCCTGCCCCACTTTAAGTGTGCGGACAGATTAGTGACCAGGGCGACAGTCGGCACATACATAGGCTCCTGTTTTTCGAGGAGCGCGGAGCCAAGAATGCGGCTTTCCATCTCGACGACGTATAATCCGGGTTCTTTAAGTGGTATGCCTGCAACTTCGAAAGCCTGCGAACCTTCCTTTTTGGGCAGGGAAAACTCGCGCGCGTCCGTCTTGCCGCTGAATATGGAATGTTCGCGTTTCGCCTGGGCCACCACGTTTAACCATTTTATGATCTGCTCTTGCTGGCCCGCCGTTATTCTCTGAAGCCTGCCTTTCAAGCCCTCGACAACGTGCAGTACGTTTTCAGTATTGCCTGCCGACTCATTGCCGACTTTCAGCATCTTGGTCCTGACCGAAGGCTCAAGGTTCCTTACCGTAACAGGAAGGGTGGCATCACCGTTCAGCTCTATAATGCCAAACCGGGCCGAGAATTTTGCCAGTGGAGGATAGCCGCCTGTCTGGACCTTCATGGGGAAATCATCATTATTAGAGAGACTCCGGCCATCATCATCTTTGAAATCCGCCGGCAGTTCCAGCACGAATGAGTTTTTCTGTGGGAAAGGACCCTGAAAAGCAACGCTGTCGACTAAATCACCAGTATCAGTTTCAGATGTGGATATTTCTTCGTCACCGCTTTCCTCTCCCCCTTCGTTTTGCGAGTTGGAGCGTCGTTCTGCTTTGTAGACCCGTCCGCCTGACTTGAGCACGATCTTTCTTGCGAGGTCCCATCGCACTGAGGAGCTGAAGCCGAGCGTAATGGGCAGCATGGGCACGCACTGCGCGCGGGCATTTTCGCGCTCGCATTCGAACTTTGCACTAAACGAGTCTCGTGTCTTAAATGACAAGACCTGATCGTTTGTTGCCGCTATGCCATTAGCGGAAGCCACTCCTTTGCCCCATATCAGACGCACCGCGGCGTTGTTGGGAAATTGCTGAAGGCACTGGACGATCACAGCCGGCACGACAGGCCCTTCGCCTTTTTCTCCGTCACTGCGCCGGAACGCCTTGTTATAGTATCTGAGGACACTGTTCAACTCCCCGTTCTCTATGAGCTTCACTCCAACTAGTTCATTAATGCCGTCAATAGAACATGAGACATTGGCAAGAACAGATTCCTTCGCAACCGCTGAATCCGGATATAAAATAAAGACCTGGTTCTCATCGATGGACCCCGTGCCTTCCTCCGGGTAGGATTTGATAATCGCCGGGCCTCCGGTGGTAAAGGCAAAAGTCTGTTGACCTGTGAGAGGTTTGCCGGAAAGTGTTTTTAAATCCTGCTTTAATGTAAATTCGCATGTCACCCCTGACGGCAGGTCCCTGTCAAAGTCATAAACCCAGTTCCTTCCATCAGCCCATCTGCCGCGACCCGCTTCATTGCACTGAATGATAAAAGGATCATTGAGGCGCGGGTCTCCCAACGGCACCATTTCCTCGGAAAACCTCGCAGAAACTTGTCTGACGCCTTTCACCACATCCCGGGGCGAAAAAAGTTCAACCTCTGCCCCGCCATCCGCATGAGAGAGCGCAATGCCGAAGGGACAAGACAACAAGATTAACAGCAGTATAAAAGTTCGTTTCATCGGTCCCCCTAAAATACTAAGATCAATCGTCACCGGAGAAATTGCAGCAGCTGGCCCCTATTTGATTTAATAATAGGCTGAATATGTTAAATTATAGCATAGCCAATGTACGGTCAAGCTGCTGAATTAAACAGTACGTTTTGTTGACACGTAATACCGGTTAATATAGAATTTTAAGTAACGGCTGCCTTACAAACTGTCGCGTTTGCTCCATTAAGGCACGATACCGGAGGCATTCTTATGATCTCACTTGAAGTCAATGGGAATAAGTATGATGTGGAAGTAAATCCCGACGTTCCTCTCCTCTGGGTCATCAGAGAGCATCTTGGACTTACCGCTACAAAATACGGCTGCGGCGCTGCTCAATGCGGCGCCTGCATGGTACATATAGACGGTAAGGCCGAAAAGTCATGCCAGGTCCTGGTCAAGGATGCCCAGGGCAAAAAAATAACCACCCTTGAGGGTATACCTCAAGATCACCCTGTCATCAAAGCCTGGTTAAGCGGCAACGTGCCGCAGTGCGGTTACTGCCAGCCGGGCCAGGTAATGACGGCAATAGCCCTGCTTAATGAAAAGTCGCGTCCGAGCGATGACGACATAGATGACTCCATGTCAGGGACCCTCTGCCGATGCGGAACTTATCACCGCATCAGGCGTGCCATTCACAAAGCTTCCGCTATGATGGCTGAAGGGGGAAAACACGACAGAACAAGGACAGAGGGGGAGAAACCGAAAAAGAAAAAAACCAGGAGAAAAAGGAGCAAAAAAACCAAGGCCAAAGGAGGGAAGCAATGAAAGGCATAATTAATATGACCCGCCGTGATTTTTTGAAGACCGGCGCCCTGCTCGGCGGAGGGCTTGTGCTCGGCTTCTCCCTTACACCGCAAGAGTCCTCCGGCGAAGCTACAGCCCAGGCTGCGGCTACCTTCGCTCCTAACGCCTTCATACGCATCGCCCCGGATGATAGCGTTACAATAATTATAAATAAAGCGGAAATGGGACAGGGAGTGTATACCGCTCTTCCGATGCTCATAGCCGAGGAACTGAGCATCGACTGGAAGAAAGTGCTCATCGAAGCCGCTCCTGTAGCGCCCGAATACAACCATACGGAATGGAAATATATTCAAGGCACCGGAGGCAGTTCGAGCATCAGATCCAGCTGGGTCCAGTTCAGAAAAGCCGGCGCCTCGGCAAGGATTATGCTCGTTGCTGCAGCTGCCGAGCTTTGGCATGTAGACCCCGCGGCATGCAGGGTGAAACGAGGATTTGTTATTCACGATTCGTCCCATAGACGGCTTTCGTTCGGCAAGCTGGCTGATAAGGCAGCTTTGCTCACACCGCCTAAAGACGTAGAACTGAAACAGCCCGAATACTTTACGGTCATCGGCAAGCCCATGCGCAGGGTAGATGCGCGGGACAAGACAACCGGCACAGCCGTGTTCGGCCTTGATATCAAGTCGCCGGGCATGCTCACCGCCGTTGTTGCAAGGCCTCCGGTTTTCGGTGGCAGGGTGAAGAGCTTTAATCCGGAAAAAGCCAGGGCCGTAGAGGGTGTGAAGGCAGTAGTACAAATAGATTCAGGCATTGCCGTTGTTGCCGACCACTTCTGGACCGCCAAAACCGCGCGGGATGCACTGGAGATCGTCTGGGACGAAAGCGGTCTTTCCTTGCCTGACACCGAAGCACTGCGCAAACAATATGACGGGCTGGCAGCCGCGCAGGGGGCCGCTGCGAGAAGGGATGGCGATGCGGCACAAGCCTTTGCGCAGGCAGCAAGACAAATCAGCGCCGAGTATGAAGTGCCGTATCTCGCCCATGCGCCGATGGAGACTTTGAACTGTTTTGTGGACCTCCATTCAGACCGTTGCGATATCTGGACCGGCACGCAGTTCCAGACCGTTGACCGCGACGCTGCGGCCCGAGTATCGGGACTGGCCCACGAGCAGGTAAAGATCCACACAACTTATCTGGGCGGAGGCTTTGGACGGCGCGCCAACCCTTTGTCTGATTTTGTCACCGAAGCTGTAAATGTTGCAAAGGCAGTGCAACAACCTGTTAAAACAGTCTGGACTAGAGAAGACGACATCAAGGGCGGCTACTATCGCCCAATGTGGCGCGACCGTATTTCAGCCGGGCTCGATGCAGAGGGCAAACTGACCTCATGGCAACATACGATTGTCGGCCAATCGATAGTGGCAGGAACATCCTTCGAACCGATGATGGTGAAAAACGGAATAGACTCCACCTCTGTTGAAGGTGCGGACGATATTCCATACGCTATCGCAAACATACTCGTAAGTCTGCATACAACGAAGATTGGCGTCCCGGTGCAGTGGTGGCGGTCCGTAGGCCATTCTCATACCGCCTTTGTAGTAGAAACTTTCATCGATGAAGCAGCGCATGCCGTCGGCAAAGACCCGTATGAGTTTCGGCGCGGCCTGCTGGCGAAACAACCCAGGCACAAGGCCGTCCTCGACCTCGTCGCTCAAAAGTCACGCTGGGGCGAACAACTCAAGGCAGGCCGCAAGCAGGGGATGGCTGTACATAAGTCTTTCAACTCATATGTTGCCCAGACTGCCGAAGTCTCGGTAAGCAAGGAAGGGGCCGTCCGGGTGCATAAAGTCGTGTGCGCTGTGGACTGCGGCAGGGTAGTGAATCCTGACATAGTAAAGGCACAGATGGAATCGGGGATTGTCTTCGGCCTTTCAGCCGCTCTTTTCGGCGCGATAACCTTCAAAAACGGAAGGGTGGAGCAGAACAATTTCTATGACTACCCGATACTGCGCATGAAAGACATGCCTGAAGTTGAAGTGCACATCATCAAGAGCGACGAGCCGCCTACGGGTGTTGGAGAACCTGGAGTACCGCCCATTGCTCCTGCAGTCGCCAATGCGGTTTTTGCTGCAACAGGGGCGAGACTGCGTCAGCTTCCGATGACTGCCGATGCAGTATTAAAAGCAATTAAAACTGCCCAGAAATGATACAGCAATGGAAGTGTACGAAGAACTCTTAAGACTGAGAAAAGAGGGCAGGTCGTCTGCCCTGGCAACCATAGTACAATGTTCCGGATCTTCCCCCCAGAAAGAAGGAAGCAAAATGCTCGTAAGGGATGACGGTTCAACCATAGGTACGCTGGGGGGCGGGTGCATCGAGGCTGAAGTGATTCAGGAGGCAAAGATGGCCATGGCAGACGGTATGCCGCGGAGCATCCCGTTTAACCTCACCGAGGCCCACGGCGGCCTGGTCTGCGGGGGAAAGCTGCTGGTATTTATTGAGCCGGTAATACCCGGACCGCGCCTGATCATACTGGGGGCCGGGCATGTCGGCAAGGCACTTGCGACAGCAGCAAGGTTTTCGGGATTCCATGTGACAGTTGCCGATGACCGGGAAGAGCATGCAAACAAGGAGAACATCCCGGACGCCCATGAACTTGTCGTAAATGACTTCATCTCAGTCTTCAGCCGCATACCTGTCGACCACGGAACGTTTATAGTTATCGCAACGCGCGGGCACAACCATGACCTAGATGCAGTATCTGCGGCGTTAAAGACTCCGTCACCCTATATAGGGCTCCTCGGCAGCAAGAGAAAAAAATCGGTCCTTTTTCGCGCTCTCAAAGAGCAGGGATTCCAGGATAACGCCATTCAACGAATTATAATCCCTGTAGGTCTCCCCATCGGTTCAGCAACTCCCCCGGAAATAGCTGTCAGCATTATGGCTCAAATTATACAGCACAGGAGATTGAATGCCTCATCATATATCAGTGGTGCTTCTTGCAGCGGGTCTTTCGCGGAGAATGGGGAAGACAAAGCAACTGCTGCCGCTTTCGGGCAGACCGTTAATTGCACATTGCCTTGACACGGTCCTCACAGCCGGCATACGCGATATAATCGTCGTGCTCGGACATAACGGAGAGGAAATAGCAAAAGTGTTGTCCGGCATGCCTGTACACATTATTTTCAACGAACTCCAAAATAGTGAAATGGCTGACTCGGCAAGGAAAGGGCTGTCTGCCGTCGCCCCTTCCTCGACCGGAATCATAATATACCCTTCTGATTATCCTCTTGTTAAGCCCGAAACTATAATGACCCTGGCCCGCGAACATAACGGATTTCCGGATCGCATCGTTATTCCAGTGCATGGCGGAAAAAGAGGACATCCGACCCTGTTCCCAAGAGAAGCGATCAATGAATTGGTACAGGGTGCAACGCTGCGCGACATTATAAACAGAGACGCGGGAAGAAACAGGTTTGTGTCTGTGACGGACAGCGGAGTCCTGCTTGACGTAGACACTAAAGAAGACTACCTCGGCATTGTCAGGGCGACCAACTCTGCGGGAGGCAGCCTGTCATGAGCCTTTTTCTGACAGTTTTCTTTACGCTTTATGCAGGCGCTCATTGCTATGCCTTCATTAAGGCCAGGGCTGCCTTCGCCTTTGGGACCGCAGCAGGTGTCGTGCTTGCACTATTTATGCTGGCGATGCTTTTCATGCCGTTTATAATCCATTACCTCGAAAAATATGGATTCGATGCCTTCGCCCGTCCAGCCGCGTTTACGGGCTATATATGGATGGGGGTATTGTTTCTATTTTGTTCTGTCGCAGTGCCTGTCGATTGTTACAGGACCGCTGTTCATGCAGCCGGATTCGTTTTCGGAAAAAACCTGTCCCATATTTCCTTGTCTGACTATCGTTTATTCATGGTTGCGCTGGTATTTGCTCTGAGTGCAGCCTCGTACGGCTATTTTGAGGCACAAAACATCCTGACCGAGAGGCTCGTAATCAAGACCCCTAAAATTTCACGGGAGACCGGCAGGATAAGGATCGTTCAGATATCCGATGTGCATCTGGGTCTCATTGTGAGAGAGGAACGGCTCAAGCGAATACTCGCAGCCGTAAAAAATGCGGGGCCGGATATTTTAGTTTCGACCGGCGACCTCGTTGACGGCGAAATATCCAGGCAAAACGGGCTTTCCTCACTGATAAAGGAAATTGCTCCCAGGTATGGTAAATTCGCAATAACCGGGAACCACGAATACTATGCCGGGATTGAACAGTCGTTGAATTTTACAAGAGAGGCCGGCTTCACCATTTTAGACGGAAGCGCCGTGTCCGGTCCTATAACAATTGCAGGGGTCGATGACCCGGCTGCGAAGGCATTTGGATTGTCCTCGACGTCGACGGAAAGAACTCTCCTTCAGTCTTTGCCGAGAGATAAATTCACGCTCTTGCTGAAACACCGGCCGCTGGTAGATAAAGAGTCCTTGGGTCTTTTCGATCTGCAGCTTTCAGGACATGTGCACAAGGGACAGATATGCCCCTTCGGCATACTGACAAAGCTCTATTATCCGGTGTATACAGGGTACAAAAAACTGCAGGGCAATGCCCACCTGTATGTAAGCAGGGGCAGCGGCACATGGGGACCTCCGATACGTTTTCTCGCGCCGCCCGAGGTTACAGTGATAGACCTGGTGCCTGAATAGATAAGGGCGTCAAGCAGGCCTATTTCTCTTTTTTATCGCGGAGCTTGCCCTCCATGTCTGAACGGAGCGCAACGCCTTGCTTCGTGTATTCGCACCAATAGAGCACGTTGCGATAATCCTGGGTGGCCTCTTTAATAAATCCCTTCAGCTTCTCTATGCTTCCTTCACTGAGGATGAGCGTTGCCATCTGTATGCGCTCCTTTCGTTCTTTCCAAATACCGGTGTCATATTGATCGAGCAGTGTCATGGCCAACTCCCGTTCATCCTCGGGGAACAGCACTTCTACCGCATTAACGATATCGTTTCTGTCCGGCAATGGGGCAGCGTCTAACGGCATAGACAATATCCTTGTCAATTATAATTTATGCTATTGAGAATTATAGCAGATGTCCATTGAGGGTTTCCGCTTGTGGCTTTCGCTTACGTCCTGTTATAATTTTGGTTATGAAGCGCACTATGATGAAGGGCAATGAGGCGATTGCCGAAGCCGCGGTACAGGCGGAATGCAGATTTTACGCCGGATATCCTATAACCCCGCAGAATGAAATCCCTGAATATATGTCCTGGAGGCTGCCCGAAGTCAGCGGGACTTTCATACAGGCCGAAAGCGAGATCGCGGCCATCAATATGGTTTATGGCGCCTCGGCATGCGGCGCCAGGGCCATGACCTCGTCGAGCGGTCCGGGCATAAGCCTTAAGCAGGAAGGCATTTCATTTCTTGCCGGTGCCGAACTGCCGGCAGTCATAGTGAATATGCAGAGGGGCGGCCCGGGTCTTGGGAATATATCGGCCAGCCAGGCAGACTATTTTCAGGCTGTAAAAGGCGGCGGCCATGGAGATTACAGGGTCCTGGTATATGCCCCGTATAATCTCCAGGAGCTTTGGGACATAACTATGCGCTCATTCGATAAAGCCGATGAATACAGAACGCCGGTGATGATCCTGGGTGATGCCATACTGGGACAGATGATGGAGCCGTTCACCCCGACCCCATACAAAAGGCCGGACCTGCCGGAAAAAAAATGGGCACTGACCGGATGCGAAGGTCGCCATCCTAATGTACTGAAATCGCTTTTTATGGGAGAAGGCGAGCTGGAAAGACACAATATCGCTCTTCAGTCAAAGTACGATAAACTGAAAAAAGAAGAAACAATGTCACAAGCTTTTTTTGTCGATGATGCCGAGTTGATCGTAGTCGCTTTTGGGATAGCGGCACGCATAGCATTGGCTGCGGTACGGAAGCTTCGTCACGAGGGGCGCAAAATCGGTCTTCTGAGACCTATAACGCTATACCCTTTCCCGGATGCCCCAATTCAGGAACTGGCTGGAGGCAACAGAAGATTTATAACCGTCGAGTTGAATGCCGGGCAGATGATAGAAGACGTAAGGCTGGCTGTGAACGGGAAGTCGGAAGTGCTCTTTTACGGCAGACCCGGCGGGGCCATTATCACACCTGAAGAGTTGTATGAAAAACTGCTCGCTCAATAAGGGGCAGGACCTAACCCCCGAGCTGTTTTATTAAATCCGCTTTTAACGTTGCGAGATCGCTTTGCGCAACACAGCCTGACGCGTTCTTGTGCCCGCCCCCGCCATACAATGCCGCGACCCGCTCGACATTGACTTCTCTTACCGACCTCAGACTGAGCTTATAATGATTGTCTCCTACTTCCCTGATAAATACTGCCACCTTTACCTCTTTCATGGTCAGGGCAAAAGAAGCGAAATTTTCGGTATCGTCGGGAGAAGTGCCGGTTTCATCAAACATCTTCCTTGTTACATGGGTAATCGCCACGCCATCATTAATCGAGAGCGTACCCAGCACCTTTACGAACAGCCTGAACCGGCCCTCGCTCCAGGACTCGTTAACGGCCCTGTTGATGTTATAAGGATTGGCCCCGGCATCAGCCAGCACCGAAGCGACGCGCAATACCTCGGAGGTGGTACTGGGATAGCGGAAATTACCCGTATCCACAACGAGCGCGGTGTAAAGGTTTGACGCAATCGGTTCCGTCATC
This sequence comes from Nitrospirota bacterium, assembly GCA_015233655.1. Lineage (GTDB taxonomy): Bacteria > Nitrospirota > Thermodesulfovibrionia > Thermodesulfovibrionales > Dissulfurispiraceae > JADFXI01. Next base: position 10,457 of record JADFXI010000040.1, read on the forward strand.
GTTACGCCAAGTGCATCGACAATATAATATACGAGCATGCCTGCTGCTGCAACCGGAGGCACTACCCATCTGATATCGCCGAACAGAGAATCGCTCTCGTGGTGATCAATAACTGCCGACGCCGCAAACTTAGTGGAAGCAAGCTCGGTTTTTTCGAAGCCGGTCCTTTTGATCTCATTGCAGTCGACGAGCACAAGGTTTTTATAAGACTTTATATCTACATTCCGTGATATGATATCGCTGAAGGTTAGGAACCTCTCCGACCCTGGAAGAAAGACATATTGCTGAGGCACAGAGTCCCTGCATGCAAGCATTGTCCGCTTGCCCATCTTCTCAAGCGCCATGCCAAGGGCGCAGGCAGAACCCAACGCGTCACCGTCGGGACTGAGGTGGATGGCTATAAAAAAACCGTCGCTATTTTTAAAAAAATCGATAAGGTCCTGGGGCGGCAGCCCGCTCTTGCCATCAGTCAATGCTACCTCGCTATTCTTCGCTGGAATGTCCCTTTTCCCTGATCTCATTAAGCAACCGGTCAATACGGTCGCCGCGAGCTACTGACGCATCAATCCTGAATTCGATAGTCGGGATGAACTTCACCCTCACTCTTTTGGATACTTCACTGCGAACAAGCCCCTTTGCCGCATTCAGGATCTCAAGCGTTGTTTCCTTTTCCTCGTCCTTCAGAACACTGATAAAAGCCCTGGCAATTTTCAGGTCTTCAGACAATTCCACATCGGTGACAGTGACGAACCCCAGACGGGGATCTTTCACCTTCCTCATAATAATATCGGCAATTTCTTCCCTTAACAGAATCCCTAATCTTTGTGATCTTTTGTATGGATGCATGGTATCCCAGAAGTCGAACAACAAAAATAAAGAAGCCAGACATCTATTTGTTTAATATCCGGCTTCCGTGTGCTCGTTCTATAATTTAGCTGCTATTTTCTCTATGACGAAATTCTCAAGTACGTCGCCCATCTTGAGATCATTAAAGTTCTCGATAGTAATACCGCATTCATAGCCGGTCTGCACTTCTTTCACATCTTCTTTAAATCTCTTGAGCGAATCGATCTTTCCTTCGTATATAACGATATTATCTCTGATGACCCTTATGCCGTCGCTGGCGCGGTGTATCGCTCCGTCAATGACATGGCAGCCGGCAATGGTCCCGACACGCGACACATGGAAAAGCTGCCTGACTTCCGCCCTCCCAAGTATCTTTTCCTTCAGCATAGGCTCGAGAAGCCCTTCCAGCGCCTTCTTCACATCTTCAATAGCTTCATAAATAATATTATAGAGTCTGATATCGACTCCTTCTTTTTCAGCTATCTGTGATGCCTTCAGTTCAGGACGCACATTGAAGCCAATGATAATAGCGTTGGACGCAGCCGCAAGCATTACGTCGGATTCATTGATGCCTCCTACAGAGGAATGGATTACCCTTACTTTCACCTCTGCATGCGTAATGCCCTCAAGGGACGACTTTATCGCTTCCGCCGAGCCCTGAACATCGCCCTTGATAATTATGTTCAGTTCTTTTATCTGACCTTCTTTTATTTTGGCATAAAGTTCATCCAGAGTAAGTTTCCGATGACGCGCTATTTCTACGAGACGCTGTTTTTGGAGTCTCGCAAGAGCTATCTGGCGGGCCTTCTTCTCATCCTCCACACAGGTAAAGACATCGCCGGCAGTCGGCACTTCAGAAAAACCGATAACTTCAACAGGCGTCGACGGCCCGGCTACATGGATCTTCTTGCCTGTGTCACTAATAAGCGCCCTGACCCTGCCTGATGCCGCCCCGGCAACAAAGGCGTCGCCTACTTTTAAAGTGCCGGACTGTACGAGCAACGTTGCAACCGGCCCCCTGCCCCTGTCAAGCTTTGCTTCAATAATAGTCCCGCGGGCAGGTTTATCAGGGTTGGCCTTCAGCTCCATCATTTCGGCCTGCAGCAGTATCATCTCCAGCAGGTGTTCAATACCGATTCGCTTCTTGGCTGAAACCTCGACAAAAATATTCTGTCCGCCCCATTCCTCAGATACCACGGAGTGTTCAGCAAGCTCGTTCCTGACCCTGGTCTGGTTTGCTTCAGGCTTGTCTATCTTGTTCATGGCAACGACGATCGGAACATTGGCCGCCTTTGAATGGTCGATGGCCTCGATGGTCTGAGGCATGACTCCGTCATCCGCCGCGACAACCAGGACCACTATATCGGTAACTTGCGCTCCTCTTGCCCTCAAGGCGGTAAATGCCGCGTGACCAGGGGTATCGAGGAACGTAATGTCCTTGCCCTGAAGCGAGACTTTGTACGCACCAATGTGCTGAGTGATTCCACCCGCCTCTGTTTCAGTTACCTTTGTCTCTCTGATAGCGTCCAGCAGTGATGTCTTACCGTGGTCAACATGGCCCATGATTGTTACTACCGGCGGGCGGTGAATAAGGTCTGCCGCATTTTCAGCGGCCTCTTCAACCACGTCCACATGCTCGGCAGACACGGATTCGGCCTTTATCCCAAAACTGTCTGCTACAAGAATCGCGGCATCAGGATCAATCGGCTGGTTTACGGTCACCATAAAGCCCAGTTCCATCAGCTTCCTTATTACATCAGGTATTTTCGTGCCTATCAATTCCGCAAAGGCTTTTACTGTTGTGCCCTCTTCAAACTTGATCGACTTTTTCCGTGGCGCCGTTATCTGGGGTTGCTGCTGCTCTATATCCGGCCTCCGCATCCTGTCCTTCGGCCTTTTAACGGACTTGAGATCAACCCATTTCTTGGGTTCAATCTTCTTAATGGCCTGAAACGCCTTCTGCATAGTCGGCTTGACCTTTATCTTCTCGACCTTTTCCACCCCTATATCTTTTTTGAAGCGGTCCGGGACTTTAACCTCGTCATCTTCTTCAGCAACAACAAGCGGCGGGACTGCAGCCACAACTTCCGGAATTTCAGGCTCCGGGGCAACCTCAGGAACGGTTATGTCAATGGGTTCTTCATTATGAACTACAGGCTCCACCTTGACAGGCGTCTCGGCCTTATGGACTTTCTTTTTGACCGGCTCGGGCTTTGATATAACACTCTCCGTCTTTTTCGGCAGCGCTACATCTGCGGCTGGTTTAACAGGCTTTTCCGCCTCTTTTTTCGGCCTGTTCATTTCCCTGATTTTAGCCGCCTCTTCAGAAGTGACCTTTACATTAGTCGTCCCCTTCTTGAATTCCGCTCCTCTGATCTGTCCAAGCTGTTTTACTACTTCGGAAGGCTTCAGGTTCAGCTCCTTCGCAAGTTCAGCGCTCTTTGTCTCACTCCCCTGCATCCCTCTGTTGTCCTCCGCTCCTTCACTCTTCTTATTTTCTTTTTGCATCATTAAATGTTATCATAAAAGACTTTTTTAAAGCAATTAACAAAGGAGGAAAACATGGCGGACTGCGCAATATGCGGCAAGAAAAGGGCCGTTGGAAATAATGTAAGCCACGCGAACAACAGGACAAAACGCACACTTATGCCGAACATCCAGAGAATCAAGATTGTCACCGATGGCGGCAACAAGCGGACCTATGTTTGCACCAGATGTATCCGTTCCGGAAAAGTCGTAAAAACGGTCTAAGCCGTTGTCGAGTGTCAGTGCAGGCAATAGAATCCTTCACTGACACTCATTGCTGACACTGTCACTATTGTCATATGGAAAACACCGGTTCTATCCTGGCCTCTCTTTTCAAAAATGCGGGCATGGGGGAAAAGCTCACTCTGGCCCGCCTGCAGGCCGAATGGGCTGACCGGTTTGACGAGCCGCTTTCATTGCACACATTTCCATCAAGCCTGAACAAGGGCTTACTCGTTGTCAACGTCGATTCACCGCTCTGGATGCAGCAGCTGAAGTTTTTCAAACAGGCCATGCTGAAGAAGCTCGACTCATACGGGATAAATGCCATTGACTTCAGACAGGGAAGGGCCAATCCGTCGAGCTTCAATAGAGTTCGGAGGCATTCGGAAGAAGAGATCGTTCACGAAAAGAAAATAAGCGCAGAGGACGCAGAATGGATCGAGCAAACGCTTTCCCTCTCTAATGTCAGCGATCCCGAGCTTAAGGAGCGGATTAAAACAGTGCTCGAAAAGGCACTGATGAGAAACCCTTAGGAAGTGACAATCAAGCCGGGAAGGTACTCAACCGGCAGGGCTTTCAATTTATGCTGATTCAGCCCTGTCTTCATAAACGAGCATGGCGCGTTCCTTGTGGGATATCGCTTCCTCGCTGATAATACACTCGACAACACCCCTCTTTGAGGGTATCTCATACATAACGTCAAGCATGACGTCTTCAAGTATCGCCCTCAACCCGCGCGCACCGGTTTTTCGATCAACGGCTTTCTTCGCAACCGCCGAAAGTGCCCCTTCAGTAAACTTCAATTTAACGTTGTCCATCGAAAAGAGCTTCTGGTACTGCTTTATGAGCGCGTTCCTGGGCTGCGTCAATATGGTAATCAGAGCGGCCTCATCCAGTTCCTCCAAAGTAGCCACAACAGGGAGCCGTCCGACAAACTCAGGTATCAATCCAAAACGCAGGAGGTCTTCAGGCTCGACATGCCCGAGCACATCGGAACTCTTGTCCTTCTTGACAATCGCTTCTGAGCCGAAGCCGATTCTCCCCTTCCCCATCCTGCGCTGTATGATCGCATCGAGTCCGACAAATGCGCCTCCACACATGAACAGGATATTGGAGGTGTCGAGCTGTATATATTCCTGCTGCGGGTGCTTCCTGCCGCCTTGAGGCGGTATATTAGCTACAGTGCCTTCAATAATCTTGAGAAGGGCCTGCTGGACCCCCTCTCCCGATACGTCCCGCGTTATTGAAGGGCTGTCCGATTTTCTGCTTATCTTGTCTATCTCATCAATATAGATTATGCCCCTTTGGGCACGCTCCACATCATAATCAGCCGCCTGCAACAATTTCAGAAGAACATTTTCAACGTCCTCGCCAACATAACCTGCCTCTGTCAGCGTTGTGGCATCTGCTATAGTGAAAGGGACGTCAAGGTACTTGGCAAGAATCTGCGCAAGGAGCGTCTTTCCGGTACCGGTAGGCCCGATCAGCAGAATATTGCTCTTCTGCAACTCGACGTCGGATTTGGCGCCGCGGAATATGCGCTTATAGTGATTGTGCACAGCGACCGACAATACTTTTTTCGCTTTTTCCTGCCCTATAACGTATTCGTCGAGAAATTTGTGTATCTCGGCCGGGGCCGGAAGTTTCTTTGAAACGTCTTTATCGAGGACATGCAGTTCTTCGTCGATTATCTCATTGCAGAGTCCTACACACTCGTCGCAAATATACACGGCGGGACCGGCAATGAGCTTTTTGACCTCATCCTGGCCCTTGCCGCAGAAAGAGCATTTAAGCGATGCATCATTGATTTTCCGCGCCATAAAAACCTCCACAAAAAGCTACCGGCCCAGTGCGCCGACAGCAATCAGCTATTTCTTCTCCTTTGACTCTTTAACTGAAGCAATTACCTCATCAACGATGCCGTACGCCTTTGCATCATCACCTGACATGAAGTAATCTCTTTCCGTATCGTCATGGACCTTTTCAAAAGGCTGTCCCGTATGTTTCGCCATTATCCCGTTCAGCGTCTCTTTCATTTTCATGATTTCCCTGGCATGTATTTCAATATCAGTGGCCTGACCATAGAAACCGGCTGTGGGCTGATGTATCATGACGCGTGAATGGGGCAATGCAAACCTCTTGCCCTTCGTTCCTGCGCACAAAAGCAGAGCGCCCATGCTCGCAGCCTGACCAATACAGTAAGTAGCTATGTCCGGCTTTACGAACTGCATTGTGTCATACATTGCAAGTCCGGCGGAAACAACACCTCCGGGAGAGTTTATATAGATATGAATATCTTTTTCAGGGTCTTCAGTCTGCAGGAAAAGCAGCTGCGCGATTACAACATTAGCTACGTTGTCATCGATAGGCATGCCTATAAAAATGATCCGGTCCTTGAGCAGTCTTGAATATATGTCATATACCCTCTCGGTACGCCCTGTCTGTTCGATTACAATTGGAACGATGCTCATGCATTATCTCCTTTTTCAATTTTCGCTTTGGTGAGCAGCAGCGCAAGCACCTTTCTCTCGAATATGGAATGCCGCAATCCCTCCAGCGAACCGTCCTTCGATACATAATATTTTATAATATTCTCAGGTGTAAGACGAAACCGCTGAGACATAGCTGCGATCTCATTCCTGACTTCTTCCTCTGAAACACTAACATTTTCCTTTTCCCCGATCACTTGCATCAGCAAAGCCGCACGCACGCTCTTCTCAGCGCCCGGTCTGAATTCTTCTATTAATGCCTCATCGGACCTGTCGTCTTTGCCGGCAGCGCGGATTTCACTTATATAGCCGTCAAGCTCCTGGTTAAGCATGCTTCCAGGGACTTCGAAGACGTGGGTTTCAAGCAGCTTGTCGAGCAATTCACGCTGCATTTCATTCTCCGCCTTTTTGTTTTTTGCATTCAGGACATTTTCCCTGACCCTGTCCCTCACCTGTTGTAGGCTCTCCAGGCCAATGTCTTTTGCAAAGTCTTCATCAAGGGCCGGCACCGACTGCTTTTTCACCTCTCTGACAGTGATTACAAATACGGGTTTCTTACCGGCATGCGGTGATTGCATGTCATCAGGAAAAGCGGCTTCGACTTCAAACTCCTCATCCTTTATTCTGCCGATAATCCCGTCAAAAAACTCCTTTGGATAGGGCCCGCTGCCGATCTTGAGGACCACGTCTTTGTTCGTCGTATCTTCACCCTTGACCGAATAATCAAGGGTCACGAGATCACCTGTCTGTATAGGACCATCTGAGGCCTCATATGTGGCTCGCTCTTCAGCGAGGCCCTTCAAAACGTTCTGAACTTCCTCGTCGCTCACTTCAGCAGGAACATTCTTGACAGCGATATTCTCGTAAGAGAGGTTTTCTATTTTCGGCATGACTTCCACTGTCATAGTCATTGAAAGGTCCGAGTTTCTTCTGAAATCCGGAGACTCTTCAACAGCGGGTCTCGTAACCGGCTTAAGATCCGCTTCCTTGACCGCCTGCATATAATACTCCGGGACTATTCTTTCAAGGACTTCGGCCTCGATGTCTCGGCCAAACTTCTTCTCGACCAGTGACATGGGGGCCTTGCCCTGTCTGAACCCCGGGAATGTTGCCTTCTTCTGAGCATCAATAAGACCCTTCTTGATTTCAGCCTCTATGGAATCAGCCGGAATCTCGATTTTCAGCCTTTTTTTAGTTGACGATATGTCTTCGACCGCCTTTAACAATTTCTGTTTCTCCTCCTGAATTAGTCCTTAATCTTCAACGTTTTAGTTTAACTTAACCAGGGTGCTTTGTCAATTTTGGGAAGAAAGCGCACTAGCTATTGATACTACCTAATGCAGTGCGCAAAGGGGATAATAAACGGTTGTTTTTAACGGCGACCCATTGCTGCATAGCAGCAATGAGGACCTTGTCTGGATTAGAGCAATGCCGACCAAGCCGCTTTTACTTGCACTTTTTGGATTTACCCGAATCCTTGCCGGAAACGAGTCAGGTCCGCACACCCAATTTTGGCAATACAAACGACTGCAGGATAAACCAAACACCCAGGATAGCTGCACCGATAAGAATGTCTTTCATTTCTTCTCTTCAGGCTTTCCCTCTGTCTTGGGAACTGCCTTCTCGTAATCGACAAATTCAATAATCGCCATGGGGGCACGATCATTGACCCTCTGACGGGTCTGCACTATCCTCAGGTATCCGCCGTTCTTATCTGCAAATCTCGGTGCTATGTCCGAAAAAAGTTTTGACACTACCGTTCTGTTAGGTATATACGAGAGAACCATCCTCTTTGCATGCAGGTCACCCCGCTTGCCGAAAGTAACCAGCTCTTCAGCTATGCTCTTGATGGCCTTGGCCCTGGCAAGCGTGGTCTCGATCCTCTGGTGTTCGAAAAGCGAGGATACAAGACCGCGGAGCAACGCCTTCCTCTGGTTCGCGGTCCTGCCAAAATGTCTTGTTGCTACTTTATGGTTCATTGCAATCAGACCCCCAATTTAAGATTTTGAAGCACTGCCTTCAAGCTCATTAACATTAATGCGCAAGCCGAAACTCAACCCCATAGAGTTTAGTATGTCCTTAATCTCATTAAGGGACTTGCGGCCGAAATTCTTGGTCTTAAGCATTTCATGTTCGGTCCTCTGCACCAGATCGGCAATGGTCTTGATATTGGCATTCTTCAGGCAATTATAGGCCCTCACCGAGAGTTCCAGTTCGTCGATACTCTTCAGGAGGTTCTCATTCGACATCGTAGAGGCCGTAACAACGTTTGCGGTCCGCGGCGACTCTTCTTCAACATCTTCATTCTCTATAAAGATAAACAGGTCCAGGTGGTCCATCAATATAGAGGCTGCATCACTGACCGCCTTTTCAGGAGTTATCCCGCCATCCGTCCACAACTCCATCACCAGACGATCATAATCAGTAGAACGCCCGACCCTGGCTTTTTCAACCCAGAAGTTCACCTTCTTCAACGGACTGTAAATGGAATCCACCGCAATGACATCTACCGGCAGATCTTCCTCTTTATTGAGTTCCGCTGCTACATAACCCTTTCCTTTCTTGACATACAGCTCCATCTCAAAAGTAGCATTATTGTCTACCGTCGCAATATAGCAATCGTGGTTGAGGATCTCGACATTCGAGCTGGTCTCTATGTCGGCACCCGTTACCACTTTAGGCCCTTTGACCTTGATCGTAGCGGTCCTCATCTCGTCGCCGTAGACCCGGAACCTCAGTTTCTTTACGTTAAGGACGATATCAACAACGTCCTCTTTTACTGATTTTATGGCAGAGAATTCATGCAAGACACCCGGCATTCTGATTCCGGTAACAGCCGCGCCTTCTATTGATGAAAGTAAAACCCTGCGAAGCGAATTGCCGATAGTAGTTCCGAACCCGCGCTCAAGCGGCTCGGCAACAAGCTTTCCATAAAAATCCGTGAGGGTTTCTTCTTCAAAAGTAATCTTTTGAGGCAGTTGAAAGCCTTTTTTCACAAGATCCATAATACGGTCTCCTATGCCTTATATTTTCTGTTATTCTTAATTACTAACGGGGAAGCCCTTAAAACAACCTTCAACAAGCAGACCCCGCTGCAAATATCCAAATTACTTGGAGTAAAGTTCTACAATGAGCTGTTCCTGCACCGGCAACTGTATTTCATCCCTGGAAGGGACCCTTACAAACTTTCCGGAAAGGCCCTTGGGATCAACCTCCACCCATTCAGGGAATCCCCTTTGTTCAGCGATGGCCAGGCTTTCCGTTATAGCCTGGAGTTCCCTGCTCTTCTCAGCAACAGCAACTGTATCTCCGTCTTTCAAAAGGTATGACGGTATATCAACTTTCCTGCCGTTCACAGTAAAATGGCCGTGTCTTACAAGTTGTCTGGATTCTCTCCTGTTAAGTGCAAAACCCATCCTGTACACTGCATTGTCGAGCCTTCTTTCGAGCAGTTGAAGCAATACTTCGCCGGTTATGCCCTTAAGCCTGGAAGCCTTCTCAAAATAATTCCTGAACTGGTCCTCCATTATCCAGTATACTCTTCTGACTTTTTGTTTCTCACGCAACTGCAATCCATAATCGGAGAGTTTTCCCCTGTTCTGGCCATGCTGTCCCGGCGGGTATTTCCTGCGCTCTACAGCGCATTTTTCCGTATAACACCTTGTGCCTTTCAAAAAGAGTTTCTCTCCCTCTCTCCTGCAAAGCCTGCAAAGTGGGCCTGTGTATCTTGCCATTTACACTCTCCTCCTTTTCGGCGGCCTGCAACCGTTATGTGGAACAGGAGTAACATCCTTGATGAGCGTAATTTCCAGTCCCGCCGCCTGCAGTGCCCTGATTGCCGTTTCTCTACCTGCCCCAGGACCTTTGACATATACGTCAACCTGCCTGAGGCCGACTTCCATCGCCTTTTTTGCCGCTGTTTCTGATGCTATTTGGGCCGCAAACGGGGTGCCCTTGCGCGACCCTTTAAAGCCAAGGCTGCCTGCGCTTGACCATGCAATAACATTTCCCGTCGTGTCTGTTATCGTGATTATTGTATTATTAAAAGTAGTCTGTATATGAGCAGTGCCGTTAGCTATATGCTTTCTTACTTTTTTGCCGACTCTCTTCTTCTGCGCCATTATCTACCGGTCCTCCTTATGACTTTTTCTTCAGTACGAGCTTCCGCGGGCCGCGTCGGGTCCTTGCGTTGGTTTTTGTTCTTTGACCTCGAACAGGCAGATGCGCAGTATGCCTCAGCCCCCTGTAACTTCCAATGTCGGTGAGACGCTTGACATTCATGCCGATTTCGCGCCTGAGATCACCCTCCACCTTGTATTCTTTTTCTATTACGCTCCTGATTTTAACTACATCAGAGTCGGTAAGATCCTTGACCCGTATATCGGGATTGACATTTATCTCCTTCAATATCTTGTAAGACAAAGCCCTTCCAATTCCAAATATGCGCGTAAGACCGATCTCGACACGCTCATTTTTCGGCAGGTCAACCCCAGCAATTCTCGCCATTCTCTACTCCTTTTCTTTAGTGTTAAGAGGCAGTATAAGTGTTCTCATCAATCGGACATTCTTTACCAACACCGAATTTTACCCTTGCCTCTGTTTATGCCTCGGGTTTTCACATAGAATCCTGACTACGCCTTTTCTTTTTACTATCTTACATTTTGAACATATCGGTTTTACCGAAGGCTTCACCTTCATAATCAGTCCCTCCAACAAAAATGGGAAATAAGACATGGGAAATTAGAAATAAACGCGCTTATTCTGCTGCTTCGATTTCTCATTTCTTATTTCTATTTAAATCTATACGTTATACGGCCCTTAGTAAGATCATATGGGGAAAGCTCTATCGTAACTTTGTCCCCGGGCAGAATCTTTATAAAATGCATACGCATTTTGCCCGAAACGTATGCCAGTATTATTTGTCCATTCTCTAAAGCAACCCGAAACATTGCATTAGGCAATGTCTCAACTATAGTACCCTGAACTTCAATATTTTCTTCTTTAGCCATGTGTAAGCTTTTAATTATACAAGCGTTTCATATTTTAGTCAAGATTACTGGACCTTTTTTTGTTACGGCTATAGTATGTTCGAAGTGGGCGGACAACCGGCCATCGGCCGTAACAGCCGTCCAGCCGTCATCAAGTATGACTACTTCTCCAGTGCCGGCATTTACCATAGGTTCTATCGCCAATGTCATCCCCTCCTTCAGCCTTGGTCCACGGCCCGCTTCTCCGTAGTTAGGGACCTGCGGGTCTTCATGCAGCGAACGCCCAATCCCATGCCCTACAAAGGCCCTTACAACAGAAAACCCATTGGTCTCCACATGCTGTTGAATAGCAGCAGAAATATCAGAGACCCTGTTGCCCGGCACTGCGCCCTTGATGCCTAAGTAAAGCGCCTCTTCGGTCACCGATATGAGCTTATGCACCTCGGTCCCCACAACGCCGATCGGGACAGTCATAGCTCCATCCCCGTAAAACCCTTCCTTGTAAACTCCCAAGTCTATACTAATTATATCACCGCTCTTCAGTCTGGTCGTCCGGGATGGGATGCCATGCACAACCTGGTCGTTGACCGATGTGCACGAACTCGCCGGATACCCTCTGTATCCCTTAAAGGCCGGAATCGCCTTCCGTTCTTTTATCTGGTCCGCAACGTACGCTTCTATGTCGGCAGTGGTAATGTCAGCTCCTATAAAGGACTTAAGGTTCTCAAGAATTTCCGCTACAATACGGCATGCCGACGCAATTTTCTCTATCTCTCTCTGGGACTTGACAATTATCACTATGCAGTAGCCGCTAGTCTCTTCTGCCTTTGAGCTTACCTCTCTTAAGGAAACCCTCGTAAGACCTCGTGACCAAATGAGACTCTATCTGCGAGACTGTGTCCAGGGCAACGCCTACGGCAATCAGGAGAGATGTACCGCCGAAATAGAAGGGGACATTGAACCGCTTAATGAGCAGCTCCGGCATAACGCATACGACGGCGAGATAAAAAGCTCCCACAAAAGTCAGACGCGTAAGTACCCGGTAAATGTATTCAGTTGTCTTCTGTCCCGGTCTCATTCCCGGGATAAAGCCCCCGTGCTTCT
>JADFXI010000041.1 GCA_015233655.1 Nitrospirota bacterium
GCATACTTCTTTGACAGGAACACCGCTGTCTGCTTCTTTCAGAATCGCGACGATCTGCGTTTCTGTGAATCTTGCCTTCTTCATAGAAACCTCCTGGTTCTGTATTTTGCCAGAAAGCTCTACTTATAATATGTTAACTTTTTAGGGAAGCTTACGAAGTGTTGAAGAATATTTTCAAGTGCCGATGTTTGTACAGTCTCAGTAGTAGCGTTTGCAGGAGGAACACTATCTTTGATAACAGTGTCCTTTGGCTGTGCGTTACAACTAGAATCCACTATAATGTATCCTCATTCATTGGTTTTATGCTATAAATCGTACAAACCTGCATCATTTTTATACCATACCCCCAATTCAAAAAAATATTACCCGAAAGTAGTATATGGAGAGAACTGTAAAAACTCTTTGCAAACAGTAGGATTAGCTGCTGCTGGACTGCGGGAAGCGTGAATTGTTCGGCTAGCCTGTCTTGATAAGATCAGATTGTTCTAAGAAGTTCCTCGATTTTCCTCACAATCATCTGCGGCAGGGCATCTCTATTGTCCGGAGTCACTTCAAGTATTTCTATGTCATCCCTGGCCTTTACGGCTGCAATAAACTCATCTCCACCAAGCGTAATGGTGCCAATAACAATGCAGGGTGAATCCAGTGCCTTCAATGCCGCCTGCTTAAATATCTCGGAAAAGCACTCCATCTTTCCGATCTCGTCAAGGATGATGATCTTTCCGGCGACAGGAGTGATTGAGGGAACTGCAATGGATTCGATATTCTCAATGCTGACTCCGTAGCGTCTGATGTGCACGGACTGTATATCCTGATGGGCTAGGTAGCCTTTGTGGCCGTCAAGGGAGTGCATAACGAAGCCGACCCGTTTGCCGTCCTTCCGCTCCTCCTCGGTATAAAATCCTGCGGCTGGAACGGTGAGGGCTTTGATCACTTTCTTAATGACAGTTGTCTTCCCGGAAGAGGGAGCACCAGTGAGGAAAATATTCTTCTTCATAAAGAAATTGTACCCCACATAATGGGCAAAGGCACTTTACAGAAATATTTGTAGGTATTGTATGTTTTCTTTGTTTGACAGGGCAGATGGGTAAGCCGAATAATTATCGGTGTCGCAAAAACGTCAAAGAGGTTTGCTGAAATAAATGTTATCGAAGGTCCTAAGTGCGCATGTTGTCGGCATCGACGCACATCTGATAGAAGTTGAAGTAGACATCTCCACAAAAGGCATTCTGTTTTAATATGTATCCTGAATTATCGCGGAATTTATTTACAAAAGACGTAAGGATTATTGTTGTCGCTGTAATATGCCAAGACTCTCGTAATATTCTTTTAACAGATCAAATGCCATCATTTGCGGGATGAGGTAAAATAGCCGACTGGAAGCGGAATGGCAAATATTATGGAACATATCGAAGCCGAAGCATATGAACCTATGGGTTGACGACCAACGACTTGTTAATATGGATTAAACGAATAAAACATGTAGGCTATCCCGGATTTGATATTAATTTGTGTAAGTAAAAATAACAAATGGACAATTTCCGAATGAAATGCAATAAGTCATTGGAGCCGGCACAACAGGCGACGGCAGATAGAATAATAGAGTATGGGCTCGACAAAGGATATTCTTTTGCCGAGATCGAAATTGCGATAAAAGCAGCCTGGATAGAATCTAATTTAGGCAAATACCTCGGGCCGCCGCATCCGACCCCTGATAATCCGCATCCAACAGCAAGCGGGCTTTTTGGCTATACCGACCCTAACTGGCATGACTATCACCCCAATGGTGGTGAAAAGAATGATTTCGACAATCAGATAGCTGCGTTTTATGATGACATGGTCCGATCGGAAGCAAGATACGGGAACCTGACAAATGACTATAAGGATAATGTTGGCATAGAGCAATATATTTATATAAAGCATCATGATGGCTCAAGTTATGCGGATTTGCTCAATGCACCAGGTTTAAAAAAGTGGGATGATCATAATAACCTTGACTGTACTATTACTCCGGCCGATGATAGTTCGGCAAATGATGGAGTTCGATTGGCGGGCAATGCATCAGATAACGACCTTTTGCCTACTTCAGCTGAAGCGGCCGATTTCGCCACTAAGGCGGGGAACGGTGTGGATAGGCAGGAAGCGCGGCAGGAGGCCGCTGATATTAGTGCCGCAAGTGAAACACCTCAAGATGATTTGACACCTAACTCCGCAACTGACCCTGACGAACAAAACCCGGCTGATACATCCAGTATGGATGACAACGGCCCGGCACTTGATGTGCCGGACGATCAAGCCGATGACGTAGATGCTGCGCCCCCTGACGAAGATGGCGAACCTGCGTTTGATGCAACGGATGATCCGGCAAATGATATATACGATGATTAATCCGACTATGCAGACAGTGAAGTGTATAATACGGACACGTATGATAGTTGAATTTAGAAATAATGTTCCACGTTTCCGAGTGCACCTGACAGGCATGCAACGTTATGCGCTTATATTTTTATTTCTTTTGTTTCCGAGTCTATCCTTCGGTAATGATGCGGTAACAAAGCTAACATGCGGCAATGGGAGGATAGAGGTATACAACAGTAATGTGGTCGAGTCGCCCTTCTTTGTGGTTAGCATATTTAATTCAAAAGGTATCTTCTATCATTCTTTTTTGGCTGACAAGGAATTTCTTGAGGTTCGATGTGAAAAGATGAATGAGGGCAAGGAAATTCTTCTGATAAATCATTTTTGCGGCGGTAGCGGATGCGCCGAATCGAACTATATCATAATTGATCCTATGACCGGAAAGGTAATGCTTGAGCCGACAGACGGCTTTTCAGGGAATGCCAATAAAGCATCGTCAATTCTTGGTAAGGCTGTAAAGCCTTTTTCATGTTTGAAGCATTCAAGATCAAACGTAAAACAAAATGCTAATGGCGAGTACTGCCTGATGTCACCATTAGAGTTAGGATGATGGTGACGTCTTACGCTATGACCCAATGTAGAAAGGGGTCGGCTTACATAATTCAGTTTCAGAAGTTGAAATATTGACTTAACAAATCTGATCTAATTCTGCTTTAGATAGTATGGGGCGGAGGCTTTAAAATGAGCGCTGCCTGTTGTATCACGTCATGAAGTAGACATCTCAGCAAAAGCCTTTCCCTTTTATCATCGGAAGTGTCAGTAGGTATTTGTATGTTTTCTTTGTTTGACAAGGCAGATGGGTAAGCCGAATAATTATCGGTGTCGCAAAAACGTCAAAGAGGTTTGCTGAAATAAATGTTATCGAAGGTCCTAAGTGCGCATGTTGTCGGCATCGACGCACATTTGATAGAAGTTGAAGTAGACATCTCTGCAAAAGGCCTCCCCCACTTCTCAATCGTGGGTCTTCCTGATGCGGCCGTAAAGGAAAGCCGCGACAGGATAAGGGCAGCCCTGAAAAATATCGGCTTCAATTTTCCCCTGAAGCAGATAACCGTTAATTTGGCTCCCGCCGACCTGAAGAAAGAGGGCTCGTCGTTCGACCTGCCGATTGCCGTTGGGATAATCGCTGCTGAGGGAGTTATTGCGACGGATTCGTTCAACAACTTTATAGTCGCCGGTGAGCTTTCTCTTGACGGCAGGATTAAACCCATAAGAGGTGCGCTCTCAATTGCGCTCGAAGCAAAGAGGCGAGGGCTGAAGGGAGTGCTCTTACCTTGCGATAACGCTGCGGAAGCTGCGGTCGTTGACGGCATCGGCATTTATAACATGGCCAGTCTGCCCGAGGCCACCGAATTCCTTGGAGGCATTCTTAAGAAGGAGCCTCTTACCGTTGACCTATCCTCCGTAATGACAGAAAGTTCCATTTACGAGGATGATTTCTCTGATGTCAAAGGACAGGAATATGCGAAGAGGGCCCTTGAGGTTGCTGCAGCAGGCTCACATAATATCCTGATGATAGGCGCTCCAGGCAGCGGCAAGACAATGCTTGCCAAAAGGCTCCCCTCTATACTTCCTCCGATGACCTTTGACGAAGCGCTCGAAATCACAAAAATACACAGCATCTCGGGCCTCCTTGCCAGCGGCCAATCGCTTCTCGCAAAGCGGACTTTTCGTTCCCCCCATCACACTATTTCTGATATTGCTTTGATTGGCGGAGGCCAAACGCCGCGCCCCGGTGAAGTTTCATTGGCGCATCACGGGATCTTGTTCCTGGACGAATTGCCGGAATTTAAGAGAAATGTGCTCGAAGTCCTCCGCCAGCCGCTTGAGAACGGGGTGGTTAACGTATCAAGAGCAGTGGCAAGTGTTACCTATCCCGCCCAATTTGTGCTCGTTGCAGCGATGAATCCATGCCCCTGCGGATACCTGGGCGACATCAGGCATCAGTGTACTTGCACTCCAGGCATGACAAATCGCTACCGCTCGAAAATCTCGGGGCCGCTTATGGACCGTATAGATATTCATGTAAATGTTCCGTCGGTGCCGTACAAGGAGCTGTCGAGCGACTATTCTGGTGAGCGGTCTGAAGTAATAAGGCAGCGCGTGTTTGATGCGAGGGAGCGTCAGCTTAAAAGATTAAAGGAAGACAAACTCTTCGCCAACGGGCAGATGAAAACCCGGCATATTAAAAAATATTGCAGGCTCGCGCCAGAGGCGCACGGGCTGCTGGACACTGCAATGCAGCGGCTGAGTCTAAGCGCCAGGGCTTATGCAAGAATACTTAAGGTGGCGAGGACGGTTGCTGATCTTGATGGGGCCGAATCAATCGACAGCAGCCATGTTTCCGAGGCAATTCAATACCGCATGCTCGACAGGGGTCAGGTGTAGGGGCATCAAGTCTTGAATTTTTCTGTCTGCGTCCTAAGGTCGTCAGTCATTCGCGCGAGTTCATTAGCTACATGTTTAATCTGATCTATAACGCTGTAAGACTCAGAGGTGGCCTGAGACATGGTGGCCGTGCGCATGGCTATGTCCTCTGATGTCGTTGACTGCTCCTCAGTGGCTGTGGCCATCTGCTGGGCCACGCCTGTAACATTGTTGGAAGACTGATGAATGGAATCGAAAGACTGCGCGACGCCCTGCAATATGGCTATGCTGCTGTCGACCTCGGTCCTGCTTTTCCGTACGGTCTCAACAGACCTCTGCGCCTCGTCCTGTATAAGCCGGATCTTCTCGGATATTTCCCTTGTCGCCTTTGAGGTCTTTTCAGCCAATTTTCGCACCTCGTCTGCAACAACGGCGAAACCCCGTCCCTGCTCGCCGGCCCTTGCAGCTTCAATTGCGGCGTTCAGCGCCAGGAGGTTCGTCTGATCGGCTATGTCTGTAATAACTGATACTATGTTGCCTATCTCCTGTGAACTGCCTCCAAGCTCCTCTATTGTGGCAGCCGTGTCTTTGATTATATCGGCAAGTGAACTGATCCTCTTGAAAGCGCTGTTCGATACGTCCTTGCCACCTTCAGCGAGGGTGGATGACTCATTAGACAACTCAGCTACCTGCATGGCATTTCTTGCCAGCTCAATAATACTCTGGGACATCTCGGTCGTCGAAGCCGCTATCTGGTCCATCTGACTGCGTTCTTCGTCCATTTTCGCGGATATCTGACGTGTGGTGGCTGAGAGTTCCTCTGAAGTGGCCGAGAGGGTTGCGAGGTCTCTTTTCACGTTGACCACAAAATCCCTGGTACTGCCCGCCATCCGCTCAAAGGAATTAGTCATCATCCCTATTTCATCAGCTCCCTTGCATACCACCTTAGTGCTTGCAACGAAATCGCCGTTTGCCATCTTAATTGCATTCTCTGATACCGCCACCACCGGATTAATGATCAGTGAGGACAGAAATAACGTAAGGGCTGTAAGAAAAATTATTGAAAAGAAGCCGCCCACTAGAAATGCATACCTGACTTGATCGGCCTCCTTGGTCATCTTCTCCACAAGGATCGGGAAGACGCCTTTCAGGGTGTCGAGTGAAGCAGAAAAGCTCTTCATCAGTTCTATGTGCGATCCTTCGAACTGATTTTCCATGATCTCCTTCATGCTTGCCGCATCGGTCACGCCGAGCCCGGGAATGATCTTTTCTTTCATAAGAGTTTTGTAACTCTCCCAAGTGGGTTGAACGGAATTGATGCTTTCGGAGACAGAATTCTTTGCCGAATGACAGGAGCCGCAATAGTATTCTCCTTTTTCAGCGGGCTGTGCAAACTTGCCTATGACAGTCTTAAACAGGACATCGGTGTTGTCCAGCCTCTCCAGCATCGATTTTTTCACATTTTCATCCGAACTTCCGAGATGAGAATAAATGGTGCCGCGCAAAAGGTTGATGTTTATCATTATCCTTGACACTTCGTCAATAGTGCTTCTCTTGAAATCGATACCTTTGTATTTATGACCTCCAACCTGGACCCTTAAAAACGACCACTGGCCTATCGTGACTCCAATAATAATGGCAAAAATGAGTGAGCCGAAAATCAGGTAGAATTTTTTCCTCAACCCCATGTCATAAAACCATTTAAGCATATTTACCTCTATTTATAGATTTGACATAAGAAACACTTTTGTCCGGAATTACTCTTCCGGATTTAACCTGTATATTATTACCATATATGTGCTATTTTCAACAAAGAAATTCTTATAGACTTATTAATGATATTGCCGGCGAATGCCCGCGTATTTACTTTTGGTGTTTCATGTTGCTAAAATTAACGAAAATCATGATGGAGGATTAATGGCACAGAAAAAATCAGCAGCAAAGAAGAAAGCGCCGGCGAAGAAAGCTGCTGTGAAAAAAGCAGCGCCATCAAAGAAGACTTCTGCCAAGAAAGTGGCAAAAAAGGTTATGCCCAAAAAGGCTGCGGTTGCGCATAAGCCGAAAGCTAAAAAGGCCGTTTCAAAAAAAGCCGCTCCGGCAAAAAAGAAAACACCGGTAAAAGCCGCATCACATAAGAGATCTCTCAAACCGGCCCGCATCAAGAAAGAGACGAAAGCAAGCTCTGTTGCAGTGCAGCCTAAGAAACCTTCTATGCAGGCGCCGATAACTGCTCGAAGGGCCGGGCTTGGAGCGGTAATAGCAAAAATAACCACTACCAAGAGAAAATCAGCCCCCACAAGAGTAAATCGCCCGCGAAGCTGAAGCTGCATGCAAATAGACACGCTCCACATAGGCAGCGGCAATTTGCCGGTCATTATAGCCGGTCCTTGCGTTATTGAGAGTGAAGACAACACGTTTTATACAGCGGAGCGTTTGAAGGATATATGCAGCAGTGCAGGATTGCCCTTTATCTTCAAGAGTTCTTACGACAAGGCCAACCGCACCGCTGTTTCATCTTATCGCGGCCCCGGAATTGAAAAAGGACTCGCCATTCTGGCCGAAGTGAAGCGCAAATTCGGCATCCCGGTGCTTTCCGACGTTCACACCATTGATGAGATAAAGACAGCCTCCCCTGTGCTTGATGTCCTGCAGATACCGGCGTTTCTATGCAGGCAGACAGATTTGATACTTGCCGCCTCTGAGTCCGGCAAGCCGGTGAATATAAAAAAAGGCCAGTTCCTCGCACCATGGGATGTGCGGCAAATAGTCGACAAGTTCGTGTCTTCCGGCAACAACAGACTGATGCTCACTGAACGCGGCACCTCATTCGGCTATAATAACCTTGTGGTGGATTTCAGGGCGTTGCCCATTATGCGGTCTTTCGGTTATCCGGTGATCTTTGACGTTACTCACAGCCTGCAACTGCCGGGCGGCCTCGGAAGCGCATCAGGCGGCCAGCGTGAATTCGCGGCAGCGTTCGCACGAGCTGCGGTAGCGGTCGGAGTCGATGGGCTCTTCATGGAGGTACACCCCGACCCTGACAGGGCGCTTTGCGATGGACCCAATATGCTGCAACTGGACAATCTGGCGGAGTTGCTGCAGTCGGTACGCTCAATTCACGAACTGCCTGCTTTGCAAACGACCCCGGTCAGGACAACTTGAAGATGGCGTTCAGGCCGTTGTTATTCCTGATGTTGGTGTCTGTATTAAGCCTGTCTTCTATTTCCGCCGGGGGAGATGTCGGCACTGAGCATGCCGCAAATCCGGACCCCGCGCAGAGCGGAAAAATATCCAGGCCCAAAGACGCAAAAGAAGATACCGCGAGCATAAAAGAGCAGCAGGACAAGGAATATTGGTGCAAACGGGCCGCGTACTATAAGAAAAGGATCGAGAAGGCGCAGTACGAAGTCGACAAGGAAGATGAATTACTGTCAGAACTCACTGATGCCGGTTCTCTGGAAACAGGGGCGGATAAGAAGTATATTGATAAAAAAATAGCTAAAACGCAGGACAAGCTTGTGAGCGCTCAGAAGCTGCTCAAAGACAGGCAGAGAGACCTGGCCCGCCTCGAAGACGAGGCCCGCACCAAGAAGATACCTGCCGAATGGCTGCAATGCCGGCCAGTGTGGTAAAGAGAAAGGGCCGTTGATATGGGTTCGATTATTGATATTGCAAAAAAAGTCCTGACAATTGAAGCTGACGCTGTCAGCGCGCTGAAAGAAAAACTCGATAGCGGATTCGAAAAAGCTGTCGATATAATTTTCAGCAGCAGGGGCAGGGTAATTGTGACCGGAATGGGCAAGTCCGGGCTTGTCGGAAAGAAAATAGCGGCTACAATGTCTTCAACAGGCACACCTGCGTTCTTCATGCACCCTGCCGAAGCGGGGCACGGAGACCTTGGAATGGTTACATCTGATGACGTAATCATAGCCATTTCAAACAGCGGCGAAACAGAAGAGATAATAAGGCTGCTGCCGTTCCTGGAGAGGTTCAATGTCCGTTTAATCTCGTTTTCAGGAAACACCGGATCAACATTGGCCAAAGCCGCAGATGCAGCGATTGATGTCTCTGTTGTTGAAGAGGCCTGCTCTCTCGGGATTGTTCCCACTGCTTCAACGACTGCTGCGATGGCGATGGGCGATGCGATTGCGGTCGCGCTTTTGACGCGGAGGGGATTCAAAATGGAGGATTTCGCTTCTTTCCATCCAGGCGGCAGTCTTGGGAAGAAACTGCTTATACGCGTCAAGGACCTTATGCATACAGGAGACGCACTTCCTCTTGTCGCTCCGGAAACATCGATGACAGCGGCTGTCATGGAGATCTCAGGCAAGAGGCTCGGCATAGCACTGGTTGCAGGCAGCGACATGAAGATCCTGGGCATTCTCACTGACGGAGACTTGAGGAGAGGAATTGAAAAATGGGGCAAGTCGTTTTTCGATATGACGGCAGGAGAGGTCATGACCAGGAACCCGAAGACAATAGCTGAACATGAGCTTGCCGCAAAGGCGCTGGCTATCATGGAGGAAAAGTCCATTACTTCGCTCGCCGTGCCTGATGCCGAGGGAAAGGCGAAAGGCATTATTCACCTGCATGACATCCTCAGGAAAGGAATTGCTTAGTGGCGAAACAGCACAGCAGTAACATACCGGCCCGAATAGTTAAGATTGCAGGCAATATAAAGCTTCTCATCCTTGACGTTGACGGAGTTCTCACGGACGGGGGGATTATCCTCGATGGCGGCACTGATGAATTAAAAGTATTCCATGTCCGCGACGGACATGGGCTGGTAATGCTCAGAAAGGCCGGGGTCAAAGTGGCCATTATTACCGGCAGGAGGTCCAGGGCCGTAGACAGACGGGCAAAGGAATTGGGTATAACAGAGGTCTGCCAGAATTGCCGCAGCAAGCTGGTCTCATACGAAAAACTCCTGGCGAAATTCGGCTTTGAGGACAAGGAAGTCGCTTTCATAGGCGATGATGTGACGGATGTCCCGCTGCTCAAGAGAGTGGGCCTTCCGGCAACAGTGGCAGATGCCGTCGAAGAAGCGAAAGAAGCGGCCCTATTCATAACGCGTTCGGACGGCGGCAGGGGCGCGGTGAGAGAGGTCTGCGATCTTGTATTAAAAGCGAGCGGAAAATGGAGCGAAGCGGCGGGCCTGTAAATGAGCGCAATCAAACTTAATGTCCCTACGCTCCTCACCTTCAGCAGGATCTTCCTCATTCCTTTTTTCGTCATTATCACGCCCGGCAGCCCTTACCTGGGCATCGGCATTTTTCTTGTTGCATCGCTGACCGATTTTCTCGACGGCTATCTCGCGAGAAGATCAGGGCAGATAACGAAATTCGGCATAATCCTCGACCCGATTGCCGATAAATTCCTTGTCATTTCCGCCTTGATACTCCTGGTTGACATGGTGCGTCTTTCCGCCTGGATCGCCATGATAATTATTGTTCGTGAATTCGTGGTCACGGCGTTGCGGGTCGTGGCATTATCAAAAGATATAGTCATCCCTGCGGAAACAGGCGGCAAGCTGAAGACAACCGCGCAGATGATATCTATTATTCTGCTCCTTTTGCCGGGGGGCATTTGGAATATAGACTTCTACGACGTCGGCCTTGTACTTATGTATATTGCCCTTGTCCTTGCCCTCACTTCAGGCATTAAATACACCATTTCTTTCTGGAAACGGATACAATAATGCTGCTTGTACTTATAGCGCTTTCATTTCTGATCGGCTCGATTCCGACTGGATTGCTGATCGCGCGTGCCAGGGGAGTTGACCTGAGAGGCGTCGGCAGCGGCAACATAGGGGCCACAAATGTACTGCGTGCTCTTGGTAAGAAAGACGCCCTGCTGACATTGCTCGGAGACATGGCAAAAGGGGCGCTTCCCTTAATAATGTATAAAGCACTTTTTGCTCTCGGGTTTCATGTCGGCGGAGGGCTGCCTGTTTCCGACAGATACGCGGCAGAGCAGGGTTTGTTGGGGCTCTCCTCGATAGCCGGGCATGATTTTTCTTTTCTGCTCAAAGGCAGAGGTGGCAAAGGAGTTGCAACAAGCCTGGGTGTTCTCGTTATTCTCTCCCCTTATGTAGCTCTTTTTTCAGCTCTGCTATGGCTCATCACCGCAAAGTGGACGAGGTACTCATCTCTAAGCGCTCTCGTTGCATTTGGACTGCTGCCATTGAGTTTTTATCTGATAGACTATGGGCCGGAGAAGATATTTGTTGCAGGTGTGATGGCCCTGCTGATATTCTTCAAGCACAGGGACAATATCAAGCGCCTCCTCAACGGGACAGAGAGCAAGATAGGGGAGAAGGGGTAGATGAAAGGAGATTCACTTGCTATAAAGAAAGACAGGTTGCAAAGGATGAAGGAACTTTTCCCTCAATATACGGCAAGTCAAATTGAGCAGCGGGGGGGCCGACAGCCAAGGCTGTTACGGCTACAGTCCTTCAAACGCGCGATGCTGGTAGATTTTAAGACGATATGATGGCAGATCGGACATCAGAGTATCTGAAAGGCCTTCTTCGTGAGTTGTGTGCATTGCCAAGGGAAACTGAATGGGTTGAATTCAAGGTCAACTGTAATGATTCCCAGGAAATTGGAGAGTATATCTCCGCCCTCAGCAATTCGGCGGCATTGTGTGGCAAGGCATCGGCCTATTTGATATGGGGTGTCAAAGACAATAACCATGAAATAGTTGGCACAGCATTTACCCCCGGCACGATGAAAAAAGGCAACGAGGAGTTGGAGAGTTGGCTCTTGAGACTTCTTTCCCCACGAATTCATTTCTGCTTCTATGAGGTTGCGGCAGGCGCAGAGTCAGTTGTAATACTCGAGATTGCGCGTGCGTCAAATAAACCAGTTCAGTTCCAGGGACAAGAATTCATACGCATCGGTTCTTACAAAAAAAAGCTCAAAGATTACCCTGAAAAAGAACGGGAACTCTGGAGGATTTTTGATCAGATTCCCTTCGAGGATTTGGCCGCAGCCGAACACCTTTCTGATGAGGATGTTTTGAAGCTGTTGGATTATCCCTCTTATTTTGACCTGCTGGGACTTGGCTTGCCTGCTGACCGCAAGAACATTCTGCAAAGACTCTCAGAGGACGATATGATCTCTTCCTGCAATGCGGGAGGATGGAACATTACAAATTTGGGTGCCATACTGTTTGCAAAAAAATTGGATGCATTCAAACATCTTAAACGCAAGGCTGTAAGAGTTATAGTTTATAAAGACCTTAACCGACATGAAACGCTTAGGGAGCAGGTCGGGACAAAGGGCTATGCGTCAGGTTTTGTAGGATTAATTGGTTTTATCAATGATCTTTTACCAATAAACGAGGTTATTGGAAAGGCTTTGCGCAAGAAAGTCACCATGTATCCGGAACTTGCAGTCCGTGAGCTCGTAGCAAATGCTATTATTCATCAGGATTTTTTTATCCGTGGTACAGGGCCTATGATTGAGATTTTCTCTGACCGGATGGAAATTACCAACCCTGGGGTTCCGCTTGTAAAAACCGAGCGCCTTCTTGATAGTCCACCAAAATCGAGAAACGAGGCTCTGGCATCGTTTATGAGGAGAATAGGCATTTGTGAAGAGCGAGGTAGTGGTGTTGATAAAGTTGTATTTCAAACAGAATTTTATCAACTACCGGCCCCGGCATTTGAGGTGATTGACGAAAACACCAGAGCTGTTCTATATGCACATAAACCCTTAACTGCCATGGACAGGGACGACCGGATACGTGCGTGTTATCTACATTCATGTCTAAAGCATGTCAATCGGACATTTATGACAAATTCGAGCTTACGAGAACGTTTTGGAATTGAGGAAAAGAACAGTGCAATAGCCTCTAGAATAATTAAAGAAACATTGGGCAGCAGGCTCGTGCGTCCTTATGATGAGCATATGTCAAAAAAATACGCTAAATATGTTCCGTTCTGGGCCTGAGTTATTCTTATTTGATGGTTATTTGATAGAGCCGTGTAAATGGGCTGTGAGTGCTATGTAGTGAAAACATAACTGACTGACAATAATATAAAATTGATAATGGCTTATCTTCTTTCTTATTTGATGGCTATTTGATGACAATAAGCAATGCACTGGGGAAATAAGGGTATCGGCTACACTGAATAGCTGAGGACCAACACATGGGGGAGGCACAAAGCTACTGTGCTTGGAAGTAAAATTTGAAGGTATGAACAAGATTAAAAACAAAAGAGCTGTTGTGCTTCTAAGTGGCGGACTTGACTCAGCTACAACCGCTGCAATTGCAAGGGCAGAGGGTTATGAGGTCCATGCCTTGAGCTTCGATTATGCACAGAGACACCTGATTGAGCTTCAGTCTGCAAAAATGGTTGCTGAAAGCCTCGGCATCGCCAAACACCTTTTTATCAAATTCGACCTAAGGGAAATCGGCGGTTCAGCCCTGACGTCTGATATTGAAGTGCCGAAAGACAGGGGGCGGAAGATAGAGCAGGGCTCCCAAAAAGTCGAAAGACTTTTAGGGACGCAAGATATTCCTGTCACCTATGTCCCGGCCCGCAACACTATTTTCCTTTCTTTTGCCCTGTCCTGGGCTGAAGTGCTCGAAGCCCCTCATATTTTTATCGGCGCCAATGCTATTGACTATAGTGGGTATCCCGACTGCAGGCCTGAATACTTCGCTGCTTTTGAAGCAATGGCGGACCTGTCTACTAAAATATCCGTAGAAGGGAAAATGCAATTTAAGATCATGACCCCACTGATTAACCTTACTAAGGCTGAAATAATAAAAAAAGGTTCTGCCCTAGGCCTGGACTATGCAAAGACCTGGAGCTGTTACGACCCGCAGGGAGTACAGAAGACAGGCAAGGAAAGTCTGTCTTCTGGGCACTTTGTCCCGTGCGGCAGGTGTGATAGCTGCCTTTTGAGGGCAAAAGGCTTCAGAGAAGCGGGACTTACCGACCCGCTGCCCGCTTGACCGTCCTCTGCATCGGGAGTAAACTTATGTATGCTCGAATCACTCTTCAACCCCGAATCAATCGCGGTAATTGGCGCTTCCAGAGATCCTAAGAAGGTCGGCTATGCTGTTCTTAATAATCTTATCAAATTCAACTATGCAGGCAGCATATATCCGGTCAACCCTTCACCAGACGATATCCTCGGACTAAAAACATACCGGCGCACTTCAGACATAGGCAAACCCGTCGGGCTAGCCGTGATCTCGGTCCCTGCCAAGGTCGTGCCTGATGCTCTTCTTGATTGTGCAACCGCCGGCGTAAGGGCGGCTGTTATACTGAGCGCGGGATTCAAGGAAGCCGGCGCCGAGGGCATACGCCTCGAAGAGAGGCTGAAAGAAATCAGTGCGGAGCACGGCATACGAATACTGGGTCCGAACTGCCTCGGAATAATAAATACTTCCAATAGCATGAATGCCTCTTTTGCAGGGGGAATGCTGCCAAAAGGCAAGGTCGCTTTTTTTTCCCAGTCAGGGGCCCTCGGCATAGCCATCCTTGACTGGGCACTGGGCAATAACATGGGGTTTTCGAAGTTCATCAGCCTGGGCAATAAAGCGGACCTTAATGAGGCGGACTTTATAGAATACTTCTCCGGAGATGCCGATACCGACGTCATTCTGGGCTATATAGAGGATGTCATAGACGGCAGGAAATTCCTGGAGGTCGCCAGGAAGACTACAAAAGTAAAGCCGATAATACTGATTAAATCCGGAGGGACCGAAGCAGGTGCGCGTGCAGCCTCGTCTCACACCGGCGCCCTTGCCGGATCTGAGACGGCATTTAATGCGGCCTTCAAGCAGTCCGGTATAATACGGGCGCAGGGGATACAGGAATTGTTTGATACCGCCCTCGTTTTTGCATCGAACAAACTTCCTGCAGGCAATGGGCTGCTTATCATCACCAATGCAGGCGGCCCCGGAATACTCGCTGCGGACATGGCTGAACAGTCAGGGGTCAAACTCCCCATTATGGCAAAGGAGACCATCGAGGCAATGGCAAAAAAGCTGCCTTCGAGCGCCTCGTTATATAACCCTGTCGATCTTATTGGAGATGCCACTTCAGAGCGTTATGCCGCTGCACTGGAGAGTGCCATCAATGATCCTAATGTAGACGGCATTCTCGTCATTCTCACCCCTCAGGCTATGACCGATGTCGGCAACACCGCCGATATAATCATTCACGCAGGCCACGAGACTGCTAAGCCGATCATCACATCTTTTATAGGTGAAGTGAGTGTCAGGGCCTCGATAGAAAAGTTGAAGGTGGGGGGTGTTCCGTCTTTTTCGTATCCGGAAACAGCTGTCAGGTCTTTCAGGAAGCTGTGCGATTTCACCCTCTGGAAAAACGCTCCGGCAGAGCGTGCTCCGGTTGCCGTATCAAACAAGGATGCAGCAGGGAAAATCATCGACGCGCTTTTGCGTGAAAATCGGTTTGAGGTCGGCGAAGATATAGCCATGGACATTTTGGCCGGGTACGGGTTTGAATTTCCCGAGCGGGCCCTTGCAAAGACCGCAAAAGAAGCCGGCGCCATTGCCGAGCGAATAGGGTTCCCGGTGGTAATGAAGATTTCTTCTCCGGATATCCTCCACAAGACCGATGTCGGCGGGGTAAAGCTGAATATTAACTCTGAAGTGGCGGCTGAAGACGCCTTTATGGAAATAACGGCCAACGCGCTGCGTTTCATGCCTGATGCCATGATAAACGGCGTGATGATGTATGAAATGATAAAGGGAGGCAAAGAGGTCATCCTCGGCGTAACCTATGACAGGACCTTCGGCCACATGCTGATGTTCGGATTAGGGGGGATATATGTGGAGATACTGAAAGATGTCTCATTCAGAATCGCTCCTGTTACGCGCAGCGAGGCCGTCGCCATGATCAACGAAATAAAGACGAGCGCTCTTTTAAGGGGCGCTCGCGGAGAAAAGCCGGTCGATGTCGATGCCATAGCTGACGGCCTTTTGAAATTGTCGGCCATTGTCACGGACTTCCCCGTTATCCGCGAACTGGACATAAATCCGTTAATGGTCTTGAATAACGGGGCGTATGCCATAGATGCAAGGATTATTTTCAAACGAAAGTGAATAGAAGAGGAGGGTTATCATGGTTCCTATTTTCATAGCATCCAACAGAAGTTTTACCGGCAAGACCCTTTTAGCTGTCGGTCTTGGACAGAAGCTCATAGAGCTGGGGCATAAGGTGGGTTATCTAAAGCCTCTCGGCAAGACGCCGGTGAAAAAAGGCAGCGACCTGTTTGATGCCGATGCAATTTTTATAAAGGAATTTCTGGCGCTCCCAGATCCACTTAATGTTATTTCGCCCTTTGTGCTCAGCTACGAGATGCAAAACATGGTCTTTGACGGAAAACTCAAAAATGTAACAAAACAAATACTCGACGCATTACAAGCGCAGAAGGACAAAGACTTTGTTATCATCGGCGGGGCCGGAGATCTCTTCGAGGGATCGACTCTCGGCATCGACGGCATCAGCCTTATAAAAGAGACAGGGGCCCATGTATTAATGGTGGAAGCATGGCGGGGGGACAAATCCGTCGATTCCCTGCATGGCGTCAGGCAGTTCCTTAACAGGCATTTCCTGGGCGGCATTTTCAACAAGGTTCCCGCCAACTCTGTTTCACATGTCAAGGAAAGGGTAGTCCCCTTCCTCGAAGACAACGGCGTGCCGATCTTCGGTATATTTGAAAAAGACAGCCTGCTTGAATCGATTTCTATTCGACAGATTGTGCAGATATTGAATGGAAAGGTGCTATGCTGCGAAGACAAACTTGACGGGCTGGTGGAACATTTCTCTATTGGCGCAATGGACGCACACAGTGCCCTCAGCTACTTCAGCCGGATACCTAACAAAGCGGTCATAACCGGCGCTCACCGTTCGGACATACAGCTGGTGGCAATGGAAACCTCCACAAAGTGCATTATTATCACAGGAGGACTTCATACCAATGATGTTGTCCTTGGCAAGGCGCAGACATACGGGATACCGATAGTGTCAGTCTCACTGGATACCTTTACGGTAACAGACAAAATAGAGTCGGTTCTGGGAAAGACAAGCATTCGCCAGAAAGAAAAAGTGCTGCGCAGCAAGGAGCTTTTTGACAAGGCGTTCGATATCGGCAGACTGCTGAAGCTGCTGGCTGCGAGCTGACAGCTCCCCATATTATTTTATCTCCCGGTAAAGGGCTGTCAGATGCGACCCACGAGTTCTTCAACCATTTTAAGGAAGTCTTTCATCGAAACCGGTTTTGCGATATAACCGTCCAGCGCTTCATCCGCAAAAATCTCACGCCCTTTTTGAACGTTATATGCTGAAAGCACCGCCACTTTGATGAGCTTTGTCTCCTCGTCACTTTTCAAAATTCTCGCAACAGAAAGGCCGTCTATTCCCGGCAGTTGCATGTCAAGGAGAACGAGGTCGGGATGCTCTTTTCGCGCAATCTCTATCGCTTCCTCTCCATTTTCAGCACGGAGGCCTTCATAGCCTCCGTAATCGAGGAAATCCATAAAAAGCTCAAGGTTGGTTTTATTGTCGTCAACAACCAGGACCCGCGCCCTGTTATTCATAATATTCTATCTTTCCTCCTCCGTAAGCCTTTGCCTTCCGGAGAAGCTGATGCGCCTTGCGTATAATGACATCGGGCGAAGTCGCATCGAGAGGATAGTCTACTATAGCCAAACTGACACTGACCTTTTTCCGGGGCATAACCTCTTCGCCATAAAAGGGATACCCTGCAATATAGGACAAGAAACGCTTCGCGACTATTTCCGCGCCTTTTTTTGAGGTGTTGGAAAGCATTACTACAAACTCGTCAATACCGTATCTGGAAATGACGTCGGAACCGCGCAGGCTCTTTCTCAGAAACTCGGCGATCTTCCGTATAACTATATTTGCCCGGTGTATTCCGTGGGCCTTTATGTATTCGGTAAAGTTGTCGAGGTCCAGAGCGATTACAGAAAAATTACCATTATACCTGGCGGTCCTGCTCACTTCCTGCTCAAGCCGGAAATGAAAGTAACAATGGTCAAACAAGCCGCTCACCTCGTCCAAAAGACCGGCCCTGGCAGGATACGTCACCTCAAGGTCCCTGATATGACAAAGCAGGTCATCGACAGAGAAATTGTTTTTCTGAATGAATGACGCAATTTTTCCAGCAAGCAAAAGCCGTTCGTCGTGAGTCAGGTCTCGTGACGTCAGCGCAAGGATTGGGACGTCCGCCGTCGCTAAGTTGGCTTTAAGCGTATGGACGACCTCGAAGCCGTCTATGTCGGAAGTCATAAGGTCCAGTATAATGAGATCAGGCCGGTGTTTTACGGCCTTATCAATTCCGTCTTTTCCTGTAGCAGCGGTAAGGACCGCATATTGAGCAGGCTCAAGGGCTGATTTCAGCCAATCGAGGTCCTCCTCATTCTCATCAATACACAATATGTTTATCTGTCCTTTGCGCTTGCTGAATGAAGAACTCAGCTCTTCCAGCCTCTTGATCAACGATGCCTTGTCAACAGGCTTTACGAGGTAATCGGACGCACCCAGAGCAAATCCAAGCTCCTTGTTGTCTATAACTGATGATATGATAATCGGGATATCGGCCAGGTCAGGATCTGTTTTTACTTCTTGCAGCACCTCCCAGCCATCCTTACCCGGAAGCATAACATCGAGCAGCACGGCAAAAGGGTTCAACTCCCTTATGCGCCTTACCGCCTCATCGCCGTTGTATACATGGGCGACGCGGTATCCACCCTGACTCAGGTAAAGCGTAAATACTTCAGAAGTCGCTGGATCATCTTCGACAATAAGGATAAGCGGCGGCATGCCTCTCCTTGCCTTTGGACCTTCAGCTTCCTCGCTGAGGTCCGTCTCATCTTCAGCAACTGCGGGGATAGCAATAGTTTCTTCCACATCCAAAGTGTCGACAAGCGGCATAATTACAGTGAACGTGCTTCCGACACCCTCTTCGCTCTCGACAAAAATCTCTCCTCCGTGCAGCTCGACAAGCCGTTTTGAAAGTGCCAGGCCCAGGCCCGTTCCCTCATACTTCCGGGACAAACTGCTATCACCCTGCTCAAATTCGGAGAAGACACGTTCCAGGTCTTCCTTTCTTATCCCTATTCCTGTGTCCTTTACAGAGAGCTTTAAGAAATCGTTCTTGTCCTGATAAAGCGCGAGGTTCCTGGTCGGCGCAGGAAGAGCGGCGGCAGTTACGACCTCAGCCTCCACTGTTATTTTTCCCCCTTCAGGGGTAAATTTCACCGCATTCGAGATTAGGTTGTAAAGTATCTGTTTGAATTTTATCTTGTCGGCAATGATGAACGGCACCCCATCAGCTTTTACTGTAAGGGTCTGTTTCCTTTTCTCTACGAGGGACCTTATAACAGTTTCGACTTCGGCAACCGCATGGCCCACCAAAAAACTTTCGTAATGGAGTTCTATTTTGCCCGACTCTATCTTGGCAATATCCAACACATTATTTATCAGCTGCAGAAGATGGGTGCCGGAACTGTATATATTGCTTACGTGACGCTTTTGCCGCTCTGTAAGTGAGCCTGATACCTCATCGAGCAGCAGCTCGGAAAAGCCGAGGATGGAATTGAGAGGGGTCCTCAACTCATGGCTGATTGTGGATATAAAACGGCTTTTCAGCATATTGGACCTTTCAAGTTCCCTGTTGGCCTTTTCGAGATCTTTTGTCCGCTCAAAAACCTTGTCTTCCAGTTTTTCATTTAATTCCTGCAGCTCGGCATTTCGTTCTTCCACGGCCTTTTCAAGTCTCTTCTTTTCGGTTATGTCCTTACTGATTCCGACGGTGCCGAGTACGCGGCCCTCTCCATCTTTGAGTATGGCCAACGACAGGTTAACATCAATAAAAGCCCCATGCTTCGTCCTGAGCTGTGTCTCATAATTCGCAACATATCCGTCCCGCTCAAGTATTTCCATGACTTCGAGGCGCTCTTCCGGTTTGGCCCAAAGCTTGGCGGCTTTCATGCCCTCGACCTCTTCCTTTGAATAACCCAGCTGTCTCGTCGCGCCGCTGTTAAACTCCACGATTTCCGCATCGAGATTCGTAGTCATGATAATGTCGGCAGAATGGTCCAGAACATTTTTCAAATAGTTCTTGGCGCCGGAAATAACGCTGATCAGTCTGAATTTTTCAATGGCATAAGCTGCCTGGATGCCCAGCAGCGTAATAAACTCTATCTCACGCTCAGTCCATTCGCGGGCTTTAAAATCATCGATATAGAGTATGCCTGTTATACGCTCATTGGCAAAAAGCGGGACTGCCGCGAGGCTCTTTATGCCTTCATTCAGCAGCAAGGTATTATCGACATAGGAATGTTGAGCCACATCCGAAATGATGGTAGGCACCCGTTTCCCTATGATATGGTCGGTCATGCCTCCCTTGCGTCTCTTCCATGTTGAAACATGCGAAAAATTTGATGAGAACCCGAGAGATGCCTTAAGAGAGAGACAACCGGTGGAATCGTCGTACAGCGCCACGCTTCCGGCAGGTGCCTTTAAGGTCCTGGTGGCCTCCACAAGCAGCGTATCGAGTATCTCCTCGAGACTCTCCGCTGAAGTGAGGGCGACCCCGATGCGGTAAAGCTCCCTTGTCTCCTCAAGGTGAAGCATGGCCCTTTCCTGCGCCTTGAGGCGCTTTCCAAGCGCTTCACCAAAAAGCTTGCAACAGCTGGCCCCTATAATTTCCGTGTCAGGAGCGGCCAGTTTTTTTATCTCAGCAGCGACAGCGTCATCGCTGGTAGCATTTATGACAATATCCGGCTTCTTGGCCAGGAAATCTCTGAAGTCCCGGCCAACCGGAATGCCGTACTCTTTTGCCAGTGCCAGGCCCGGAGCATCAGAGTTAGTGTCCACAACGCCGACTATTTCGGCATCACACCCTTTTACCAGAACGGATAAAAGGGCATGCCCGTTTTCCCCTGCCCCAACAACAACAATCCTTTCCTTCAAACCAGCCATTGCACGCAAGCCTTTTTGAGGCAGTTACCGCGTATTATTTTCATTCCCCGCCATTCTTTCGCCGTATATGCTCATTGACATTATATTAATTGACTCTGTGTTTTTTCTTCAAGTATTATAAATACATAGTGACGGCAAGCACATCTTTATTAGGGCAATTGCTTCTCAAAGCCAAACTCATAACCGAAGATCAACTCAACGAGGCTGTTCGTCTCCAGAAATTGGAAGGCAAGAGGCTCGGATCGGTCCTGCTTAAGATGGGGTTTATCAATGAGGAGAGCCTGATCACTTTTCTTAGCAGGCAATATAATGCCCCGGCAATCAACCTTACAGACCACAAAATCGATTCGAACCTGCTGAAGCTTGTACCGTATGAGACTGCCAGGAAATACCAGCTAATACCCATATCAAAAGACGGTGCAGCCCTGAGAATAGCGGTTGTGGACCCTTCAAACAATTTTGCAACTGACGAAGTGAGGTTCCTTACCGGCATGAAGGTCTCAGTCCACGTCGCAGCCGAGTCCGCTATCATGGAGACCATTGAAAAATACTATCCAAAGAAAGAGGCTGTCAAGGCTTCCGCGAAAGATTCCAAGTCCTCTGAAAAGGAAGTGCTGGAGATAGAGGACCTCAATAAGGTCATAGGCAGCGCCCTTGACGACATAACATTTCTTGAAGAAAAAGATGATAAAGACGCGCCGAAGGAAATCGACGCCCCGATAGTGAAACTCGCCAACGGCATATTGATGAACGCAATTAAGTCGCATACAAGTGACATTCATATTGAACCCGCCGAAACTCTTCTCCGCGTTCGATACAGGACTGACGGGGTGCTGCAGCCGGTGCTCAAACTGCCGGTAAAGATTAAAAATGCCCTGACGTCGAGGCTCAAAATAATGTCTCATCTCGATATATCCGAACGCCGGCTGCCCCAGGACGGAAGGATCAAGCTTAAATTCGGAGGCGACAGGGAAATAGACTTCAGGGTATCCACGCTGCCTACGCTTTGGGGTGAAAAAATAGTCTTGAGGCTGCTCGACAAATCCAACCTGCAACTGGACCTCACAAAGCTGGGATTCGATGAAAAACCTATGCAGGATTTTATGGAATCCATAGAAAAGCCTTATGGCATGAT
>JADFXI010000042.1 GCA_015233655.1 Nitrospirota bacterium
TCCTGAACTCAACAAGTATATCGATATCGCTCTTCTTTCTTTGCTTGCCGCTGACAGCAGAGCCGAATACACCTATCTTTTTAACCTTATATTGTCTCTCAATTTCACTGCGGTGCGCCGATAAGATGTTTTTTATTTCCTCAAATGTTTTCATGGTAAGTTACATTACAACGACTGGCGGAATCTGTCAAATTTGAAAAAGGAGAAATGAAGCAAGAAATATGGCGGTGCAGGGAATCGAACCCCGGACACTGCGAATATGAGTCGCATGCTCTAACCAGCTGAGCTACACCGCCTTCCTGTAACGAAGATTTTAATTATACCAAACAGACGGATTTTAAGGCAATTTCTGAATTTCACGGAGTTTAAGATATTTTAGAAAGGTGTAAAAACTATAAAGTGCTGCAAGGGCAAAGCCGTAAAAACCGTCCCTGAAACCTTGCTGCAGCAGGAACATTCTCAAGAAAGTAAACGGAGGCTTGAGTACAAGCTGGTAAAAGCTGAACACCCTTCCATTCTTACTTAGCTCTTTTGCGGCAAGGGTGGAATAAACATCCATTTTCTTAATATAGTCGGAAATCGAACGGTAGGTATAATGTTCCAAAGGATTCTTACAATGCCCCGTTCCGCCTGAAGCGATAATTTTCTCATGTACTTCCCGTTGCTCCATCCGCGCACTGTCTTTTCTGAACAGCCTTAGCGTATAGTCGGGCCACCAGCCGCCGTGGCGTATCCAGCGGCCCAGAAAAAAGTTTTTTCTGGGTATGTAGTAGGCATTGTACTTTCCGTTGCCGACAGCGGCACTGATTTCATCGGCAAGGGGGGCTGTCACCCGCTCATCCGCATCAAGCACAAGCACCCATGGCATGGACGCTTTGTCGATGCCTGTCTGTTTCTGTCTGGCATAGCCCTGCCATTGTACCTGGAAAATATTAGTCGTAAACTTACGGGCAATTGACAGGGTGTTGTCTGTGCTGAAGTCGTCGACAATGATAATTTCGCTGAAGCCTTTGACACTTTGCAGCGCATCTTCCAAATTATTTTCTTCATTTTTTGCAACAACTACGACCGAAACCGGGACCATCAAAGACCGCCCACAAGTATGGCCTTGACTGTGCCTACAGCGATCCTCGTCTTCATCATAACCGGGACTTTTCTGTTGTCGTCGGTCAGCCAGATAAAGATGTCTCCTTTCCTGAAGAAAATACCCTCTGACCTGATTATCGGCTTTATGAGCACTGTATTGAATTTGCCGGCAGGCGTCTCCAAAACTTCTTTTTTCAATACTTTGACCTCAGCCTTGTATAATTTTTCGCTGTCAAACACGTCTATAAATACTGAATTGCCGACCTCCAGGGAGAGTGTCCTGATAAAATAGAACGTCGAAAGCGGATCGAGTGTGAATTCATTTATGCCGAATTCTTTCTTGTCGTTAGTCAGATAGTTTATGTAAGCCACTTTTTTTGAGACATGGTCCATAATGAATTCCTTGTCCCGCTGCTGCCGCCCTTCATGTATTTTGATCCGGTAATTCAGCGGCACCCCTATGAATCCTGCTGAAGAGTTGTCCTTCCGTTTTCTTATCGTGCTCACAACTGTATCGTCTACTAGAAAGAACAACGATGCCCATGGCGAGGTATTGGCCTTTGAAATAAGCTGAATATTCTCGCCCCTTTGCTTGACCTCCAGCACTGCATCGCCGGTCTTAATGCCGCTCCAGGTAAGGTCATACCGCAAATGTTCAGGTATGGGGAAGCAGTCCGCCGAAGAGACAAAAACGGAAAACAGACAATAGACAACAGAAAATGCAAGACAGGCTATTACTTTCTGTCTTTCATTTCTTGTTCCGGTCTCCGACTCTTGATGTTTGACTTCTGTATTTCGCTCGTTCACTGCCATTTTATTATGTTATATTAATCTATGCTTGTAATTCCTGCAATAGATTTAAAAGACGGCCAATGTGTCAGGCTCCTCCAAGGGAGAAAAGAAGATGCAACGGTATACTCAAATGATCCTGCTGCCGTTGCTCAAAAGTGGGAATCCTACGGCGCCAAGTTGTTGCATATTGTTGATCTGGATGGCGCCTTTACCGGAAGCCAGAAAAATATAGACAGCATAAGGCAAATCAGGGCAGCCGTAAAAATGGACATAGAGGTTGGCGGCGGCATACGCAACATGGACAGGATAGACCTGCTAATGGCCCTTGGCATAAACAAGGTTATTATGGGCACGGTCGCGATTGAGAATCCGGAGATTGTAAAGAAGGCTTCCGCAAAATACCCCGGCTCTATACTTGTGGGCGTAGATGCAAAAAATGGTTTAGTTGCTGTAAAAGGCTGGGTGGAGATTACCAAAATAAAAGCCGGAGATCTTTCATTGACGATGCAGGACTACGGCGCTGCGGGGATTATATATACGGACATATCCAAGGATGGGATGATGTTGGGCCCGAACATAGAAGCTACCGGTGAAATAGTTGATTCGCTCGACATACCTGTCATTGCATCAGGAGGCATTTCCTCTTTGACCGATATTGAGAAGCTGCTCGGGATTAAAAAGTTATGGGGCGCAATTACAGGGAAAGCCCTGTACGCAGGCTCTCTTGATTTGGCGGAGGCGATAAAACTGACGCAGGCCGGATCTTAACATGCTTGCGAAGAGAATCATACCATGCCTTGACGTTAGGGACGGCCGGGTAGTCAAGGGAGTAAATTTCGTCGATATCAGGGATGCCGGCGATCCGGTGGAGAACGCGGTTTATTACGACGAACAGGGTGCCGACGAACTCGTTTTCCTCGACATTACGGCCTCGCATGAGAAGAGAAAGATTATTCTCGATGTTGTTGAGAGGACTGCCACAGATGTATTTATGCCTCTCACTGTGGGCGGCGGAATAAGGTCGCTTGATGATATTAGAGACCTGCTCAACTCCGGATGCGACAAGGTCTCCATCAACACAACCGCAGTAAACGACCCGGAGTTTATCAGAAAGTCTGCAGAGCGGTTCGGCAGTTCCACAATTGTTGTTGCCATCGATGCTAAACGTCTCCATAATTCGAGGTTCGAGATCGACCAGTCGCGGCAGGTTCCGCAATGGCTTGCCAACAGTGACAGTGAGCTTAAAGAGCGCCTTTTGATTGGCGATTCATCCCACAAACTATGGGAAGTCTACACGCATGGCGGCAGGCAGCCCAAAGGTATTGACGCGGTCCGGTGGGCCCGCTACATGGAAGAACTGGGCGCAGGTGAGATACTGCTTACTAGCATGGACAGGGACGGGACAAAGGACGGTTACGACCTGGAACTCACAAGGGCCATTGCAGAGTCGGTCTCTATCCCGGTAATCGCCTCAGGCGGAGTGGGCAATCTTGAACACCTCTACAAGGGGGTTGTGGAAGGCAAGGCAGATGCCGTTCTGGCAGCTTCCATCTTCCATTACCGCGAATATACGATCAAAGAGGCAAAAGAGTTCCTGACGGCAAAGGGAATTCCCGTAAGACTGTGACCCTCTCGAAAATTATTTCTTAATATATCTGTCGATGTCGGCGAGGCCGCGTTCTACTGCATCAGACAGCGCCTGATTAATTAATTCTTCCGCCTTTTCCCTGCTGAAAGAGACCGTTACATAGGAATTAGACACTTCAAATTTCTCCTTATGGAGCGGCTCTCTTGATTTTGCGTCAGCAATGGCCAGGGTGAATTTCACCATGCAGTAGTATTCTGTTTTAAAGAGGTTCCCTTTGACATTGAGCGTAAGGTCGTCAAGCGTGCCGCCTACCACTATGTCGCCCCAGCCGGGATTCAGGGACCGGACATCGCCATCCCATTCTTCTTTTACGCCGTTGACTGCATAGCCCCTGTTCTTCATATAGTCGCCAAGTCCCTTTGAGAGCGCTGCAGCAGGCTCGTCAAGAAGAGCTATGAAAGGGATGCCACCCTCTTTTGTCCCGATTGCCCGCTTATCTGCAGCAGCTCTTTTATCCGTGAGCTGTGCTACTGTCACGGATGCCCCGCTCGCTTTTTCAAATTGCTTTTGAGGCTGGTAAGAGAGCGATATCGGATAATTGACGGTCCCGGCGCAAGATACGAGATACAATGCCGCAAAAAGAAACAATACTGTGACCCATCTTTTCATTTATTACACTCCTCTTCTTTTGTACAGGACTAGCGAATCATATAATTACTAAGCATCTCATCAGATGCGGGGCAGACCTGCATTATAGTGCAGTTCCCGTCAGTTTTCACGGTCACATCCACAACAGGCAGGGCTTTTGCGTCCGAATACCTGGCGCATAGAGAAGCAGCTATGCCAAGTGTCTCTTCCGTCGTCGCACTGCTCGCAATTGTCATCGGACTTCCGTATCCCTCAACCCATAACAAATAATCTTTGTCATCGGCAATGGATTCGATAATCCTGTTGTCATCCTCATGCCTGCCGACTATAATTTTTTCGCTTATAATTCCATTCTGCCGAACTCTGAAATGGCGGCCGGCACGTAAGAGTTGGATATCTTTCAATGGCGGGTCAGGACTGAACTCCAGCAATTCCATCAGGCGGCGTGAATAAATAGGGTCTGTCAAAAGACACCCCCCTGCCGGAGCAGGATAATCAACAAGGCCGAACTCGCGGGCCAGGGCTATTTGAGGTTTCCTGGACCTGCCGTTAAACGCAAGCAGCCTCTCCCTGTCTATAATTCCGCGCTGCTCGGGAATTGTAGGTTTCAGCAGTTTTGCGCTCAGAGGACGCACAACATATCCTGCCAGCCCAGCCTCTCTGTCGATCTTCGGAAACGTGTCCCTGCGCTGACTCATCGGCCGCTGTCCCAACACCTCGCCCGTTATAATAAAATCGGCACCGCGCATCGCCATAAACACCTTGGCCTCGTTGAGCATCAATATCCTGCAATCGATGCAGGGATTCATGTTCTTTCCGTGTCCAAACTTCGGGTTTTTTACGATTTCTATAAAGCGGTCCGCCAGATGGCAAAGTTTCACTTCAAACCCGAATTGCGCCGCAGCTGAAAACGGGTCTTTTGAACATGATGATTTGTCCGAAATGTCGCAGCCGAAATGATTGAGAAACGTGACCGCTGTAACTTCTATACCCTGCCTCATGGCAACAAGTATTGCCAGAGTGCTGTCAAGACCTCCTGAATATAACGCTATAGCTTTCGGCACCTCTTTTCTACTTCCTGTTTCCTGCAAGTGATTTTAATAAAACATCCGGGGTTGCCACAGCAGTCCCTACCTCACCCACAACGATGCCCGCGGCATGATTGGCGATTACTGCAGCGTTTTTCAGAGAGGCCCCTGCCGCAAATGCGAGTGCAAAAGTCGCAATAACGGTATCGCCGGCCCCTGTTACATCGAAAACTTTTTGCGCAACTGTCGGGATATGGGTCGTCTTAATCTCTTTTGTGCCGCTCCTCTCAAAAAGACTCATTCCGTCCTCTCCGCGCGTAATAAGCACGGAACCGCATGACAACCTGTTCATCAGAGATTTGCCGGCCTTTAAAAGGCTCTTTTCATCGTGGATATCGACTCCGGAACCCTGCGATGCCTCCATCAGGTTAGGGGTAATGAGCGAAACGTTCTTGTAGAAATGGAAGTGCCCGACCTTGGGATCAACAGCGATAAACGTCTTATTCGGCTTTGCACATTTTACGAGTGCCTTTATGAGCGCCGCCGAGACAAATCCCTTCCTGTAGTCTGATACAATGACCACGTCGTGCTCAGAGGTCGCTTCTTTAATGTAACTCAGCATCTGGGAAAGGTTCTTGCCTTCTAGTCTCCTGTTGTCTTCCCTGTCGAATCTCACAATCTGCTGGTTATGTGCTACAACGCGCGTTTTAACTGTGGTAGGCCTGTTGTCCTCGAGTACGCCGACGGTCCCGACCCCCTTTTGCTCGAGCAGCCCCCTTAAACGTTTACCGGCATTATCTCTGCCGATGATCCCTGCAATGGAAACCTTGCCTCCGAGAGCGACGATGTTGTTCGCGACATTCGATGCGCCTCCAAGAAGGAACGTCTCGCTGACCACATCGACCACCGGCACAGGGGCCTCAGGAGAGATCCTGTTCACCTTGCCGAAGATGAAACGGTCGAGTATCAGGTCCCCTATAATAAGTATTTTCTTTTGCTTAAACGAGTTGATGATATTGGCGAAACCCATATTACAAAATAACCTATTACTCCGACTCCTTGCAAGTTAAGCAGTATGACTGGAGGTCCTTCGGCCTTTGTCGTCATTATCTCATGAGTTTCAATTTGACTTTTCATCATAAAATTGGATAAAGTTTTAGGACTATGCAGCAATCACCGCTACAATTGATACTGGAAGCAGGCTATGTCGTCAAGGCGGTCCTGGCTATCCTGCTGTTCTTCTCTCTTGTATCGTGGTCTATAATATTCCAGAAGTGGCGCCACTTTTCGAAGGCCGACAAAGAAAGCTATACCTTTTTAAGGGTCTATGAATCATCAAAAAGTCCCAAAGACCTGTATACGTCATCTAAAAAATATGAGACAAGCCCTCTTGCCAGTTTATTCAGGTCTGTCTTCGCTGAAAAAACATACACCGAGAAGGAAGAACTCAAGAGAATGCTCAGAAGGTATTCTACGCTCGAAGCGACCAAGCTTCAGCGCTATCTGAACTTCCTTGCCACAACCGGGTCCACCTCGCCTTTCATAGGGTTGTTCGGGACTGTTTGGGGCATTATGAACGCCTTCAGAGGAATCGGCGCTGCCGGCTCCGCGTCCCTGGCAGTTGTGGCGCCTGGCATTGCCGAGGCCCTTATCACCACTGCCGTAGGTCTTGCTGCTGCTATCCCTGCTGTCGTCGCCTACAATTTTTTCCTGAGCAAGGCGAACCGCATGATAATAGAAATGGATGACTTCTCTGAAGAGCTTTTTGATTACATCCTCAGGTAACGGCGCGAAATGACACCGACCAGAAACAGAAGTGTCATGTCGGAAATCAATGTAACCCCTCTAGTCGACGTCATGCTCGTGCTTCTTATCATATTCATGGTGACTGCCCCTCTGCTTCAGCAAGGAGTCGATGTTAATCTGCCCAAGGCCAAAGGCAGGAGCCTTCCTCCAGAGGAAAGGGTCTCCATCGTCATTAAGAAAGGGGGCGAAATTTACCTGAACGACAACCACATTTCATTGGCCGAGCTGCCGCAAAAGCTCGCCGCTATAAGCAAACTCAATCCTAATGTGCTTCTAAAGGCTGACAAAGACGTGCCGTACGGTCTGGTTGTCGAAGTCATGGGCGAGGTTAAGGAGGCCGGCATAGAAAAGCTCGGAATGATTACCGAGCCTAAGATTTCGTTGAAATGAAGGCGCCCGGCATCTATAGCGCGCTGACTTTTTCTTTTTTCCTTCACATAGCATTTATTACTCTCTCTTTTTATTTGGGCAAAGAATTCTACACACGCAAACCCGCAATGCATTACGTCGTATCGCTGGTCAGCCCGTCGCAGTTGACCGAATCCGGAGGCGGCCCTCATTCCGCTGCATCTTCCGCTGCCCCGGAACCAGCGGGAAAGGAGATTGAGAGGCACGTTGAAAAGCAGCAAGTCGAAATGCATACGGAAACCCGGCAGAAAAAGAAGGCAGATTCCACTATTGTGCAAGATAGAATCAACGAACTGAAGGCCATTCAGAAGATCGAGAGGCTGGCAGAACTGCGAAAAATAGTCGATATAGGGGCGGGGCAACGGTCGATTCAGACTAATAAAACCTCTTCCGGCAGCGGAAGCAGCGGCAACAGTGGCGGCACTAATGATTACTATGCTATTGTTGGAGAAAAGATTGCACAGCAGTGGATATTCCCTGACACGCTCCATGCTGATTTGGAAACTGTCGTTTCGATTAGAATCAGGGCCGATGGCAGTATTACAATAGAAAAGGTCGAAAAAAGCTCGGGCAATCCTCTTTTTGACCGTTCCGTCATGAGAGCAATAAACATGGCGAGTCCATTGCCCCCGCCGCTGAGAGAAATGGAAATGGGATTGAGGTTCAATCCATCGCTGCTTAGAGCAGCAGGCAAAGGACATTGAGATGAATACGCGAATAATAAAGTTTGGAAAATTTCTTTTCTACCTCAGCCTTTTGACTTTATTTGTTCCCATTTTGCCCTCCTCTGCATTTGCTGAGAAAGTATATATCGACATTACGTCGCCGAATGTCAAAAGACTGCCGATAGCCGTACAGAGATTTCCAGGCAATAATGAAATTTCGAACATAATAAAAGACGACCTTTCATTCACCGGTCTTTTCGATTGCGTTGATGATGCAGTACAGATCGAGCGGCCTGATCAGCCCTTTAGCCCTTTGAGCTGGCAGGGCCTCGGTGTTGAACTGGTAGTCAAAGGCAGGGTATCGGTCTTTGCGGCAGACAGGTCCCTTATAATTATATCTGCGCATGACGTCT
This sequence comes from Nitrospirota bacterium, assembly GCA_015233655.1. Taxonomy (GTDB): domain Bacteria; phylum Nitrospirota; class Thermodesulfovibrionia; order Thermodesulfovibrionales; family Dissulfurispiraceae; genus JADFXI01. The sequence continues at coordinate 8,435 of JADFXI010000042.1, forward strand.
CGACCGGCAGGGAAGTACTGAATAAGGAATATGCTGCTACAACTGAAATAAGCCGCCAGGTTGCCCATGCCATCGCAAACGACATCTATTCAGTCCTTACGGGTCAGCCGGGCATATTTAAAACAAAAATTGCGTATGTCGCCGACAGGGGTGGAAAAAAGGAATTGCACCTTATGGACTGGGACGGTCACGGTATGCGCGGGACAGGCATAACAGGAGGCATTTTGCTGACGCCCCACTGGTCCTATGACAAGACAAAACTTCTATACTCCGGTGAGCGGCAGCGGCAGTGGGGCCTTTATCTGCTGGACCTGATGGCCGGAAGAGAGCGGAGCCTTACACCTGCGGCCGGCATGAATTTGGCCGGTAATTTCGTGCCGAACAGTTCAGAATTTATCTTCACTTCTTCAAGAGACGGCAATTCGAGTATTAATATAGCCGGCACTGCCGACAACAGGGGAAGAAAGATCATATCCTCTCCCTGGATCGATGTTTCACCATCGGTCTCTCCTGATGGAAAATCCATTGTCTTTGTATCCAACAGGTCAGGCAACCCGCAGTTATATTTAGCGGACAAGGACGGCTATGGCATACGGCGCCTGACTTTTCAGGGCAACTACAATACAGCGCCGGTGTGGTCGCCGCAGGGTGACAAAATAGCATTTACCAGTATGATAGGAGGACGTAACCAGCTTTTTATCATTAATGCCGACGGCACAGGTCTGGCCCAACTCACCGACAGGGGCAACAATGAAAACCCGTCTTTTTCGCCTGACGGCAGATACCTTGCCTTCAGTTCGACAATAGACGGTCCTAAAGGGATATATATCATACGGGTCAACGGCGAGGGACTTGTCAGGACAACCCCTAAAGGGACAGCGGCCATTAATCCTGGCTGGTCGCCGTATTGAGACAAACCATGAAACTTACCCACTTTGACAAAGCAGGAAAGGCCCGCATGGTAGACGTGTCCGCGAAGAAAACGACACAGCGGGAGGCCGTTGCCGCAGGCTCGGTCTGCATGAAGCCGACAACGATGCGGCTCATTAAAGCAGGGGCGTTTGAGAAAGGCGATGTGCTCGGTGTTGCGAGAATAGCCGGGATAATGGCTGCGAAGAAGACCTCCGACCTTATTCCCCTCTGTCATCCTCTCAACGTTGCATCCATAACAGTAGATTTCTTTTTTGACGAGGACAAGAGCAGGATCGATATCAAGGCCACGGTTAAAATCACCGGCCTCACAGGGGTCGAAATGGAGGCGCTTGTTGCGGTATCGGCAACTGCTCTTACTATCTATGATATGTGCAAATCAGCAGACAAGGGAATGGTCATATCCGACATCATGCTCCTCGAAAAACGCGGCGGCAAGAGCGGGAAATTCGTACGGCGACCAAGCGCTAAATGAGCGCCCAAATCACTCCACCCATTGCTATTATTTCTCAAGTGTTACATAATGGATAACCGTGTCACTGAACCGGAGAAAATACGACAGATATTTTATCAATGAAATTCCGATAGGCAATATTGGAAGCATTGCCGAGGTCAGCAAGAAAGGCCTCAAGATTAGAAAAGACCCTGGATTCACCCTTCAATCCCCAAAGTTGAACTTCAATATCGGCACCTCTGAAATCAAGACCGATGTCAGGTGGGACGACAAGACTTTCATAGGCGTTGAGTTTACAGGGGTCTTCAATGACCCTAAATTTATTGTCTCCCGATTGAAAAGACCGAAAGAGACGGACGTTCCGCCCCAGATGAAAGTCCAGGACAAGGCCATCCAGCAATACAAGAAAGATGAAATCTTATACAAGATGGTCAACCTTCTTCTCGAAATCGAAAGCCCTGAGCCGAATATCAGGAAGATGGGGACATATATAGATGAGATTTCCAGACTGGAGGAAGCTGAAAAAGAGGCTGAAGCGCCGCCGAAAGAAGATAAGGAAGCCAAGGATGACGGCAAGACTGACAAACCGGTTCAGGAGACGAAGCAAAAGGAAGCCGTGCCAACAATCAAGAATGAATTGGTCGAAAGGGCCATCGTTTCGTGCGGCGAGGGCCAGACGCAAAAGGGAGACATTAATTTTGCCATCAACAGGCTGGGCTGCGACAATGTCCGGGTCCTCATACGGAGCTATGCTCACAAGAGGATTTTCAAGTCTGAAAATGCGCTGCCGGTGTTTCCGAACGCTGAGCCTTATAATATCCTGAAGTCGGTGGTTTTTAGAAAGCTGTGCCGTCTTTTCGGCTTTCTTGACATTCAACCCGAAGGCAACGCCCTCCTCTCTTGCGAGACGGTCGGAGTAGAAATATTGATCAGGGAAAGCAGCGGCATATTGGACAATTATTACAAGTCCCCTTACAGAGTGTATTCTGAAGTGTCGCGGATTTACGAAAGATCGTTATTCGGCGTTGATCCAATACTTATAAACAAATACTATTTTGAAAAAAGCATGGGTGCTTTCGAGGAGCTTTATAATGGCTATGTTCTGGCCCATAACATACTAAACACGCATTATTCACCTCATGACGATATCAAATTATCATTGTCAAAGAACAGCCTCGCCTTTTCCTATATCGCCTATCTGACCTTTCTCGCTGTTCTTTTCCTCATGGACAGAGACGCTGAGAGCGGTTTTGCTTTCGCAAAAAGACTGGCCGGCAGGGGCATGAATGACCAGAAGGTCATAGGGTTCCTTGATGAAGCTGTCAATGAAGCCAAGGCCCTTTTTCAGGATTTTGGCGTCAAGGCGACCATCTCCAAACCTCCTTTGCCTTCAAGTTCACTTAATCTCGAAAGCTACCTCGGCAAGGATGCGAGGTTCAAATATTTATTGCAGAGCTTTGGGACTTTTCATAGCGAGAAGCTTAAGAGGATGGCGATCAGATATGAGGATGCCTGTTACGCACATTTTGTTCTGGGGAAAATACTCAACTCCACCAGTTTTGGCCTGGCATCAAAGACCTTTGTTGTGGTGCCCTGCGCGAATGTCGCGGAGGACCAGTGGTATGTCAGGGATTTCGAATATTTCGATCTTCTGATTTTCAAGGACATTCATAAACTCCCACCTTTCCATATGAGCACTTTCCTTAAATTGTGGAGCAGTTTTGAAGGACAGATAATTATAACTTTCAGCAATACCGCTTTTGCGGATTTCACGCAACCCCAGTTGTATTCTGTTCTTAACAGCTACCTGGTCGACTTCCCTTCCTATTTTCTCAATGATGCCGTTTACAAGAAGATGGTCGAGCATTCCGTCGGCTTTCTGAAGCCGTTTATAGGCAAGGAACAGGTCGATACGGAGCGGTATTCAAATGGAGTTTATACTATGACCCATATCAAGAGAGATACGCTTCTGAATAAAGAGATTGTCTGAACTATTTGTACCTTTCAACGCTGAACTTGAATATTTCAACATTATCGTCAGACGGATCAATCCCCGCCTTCATCTTTGTAATTTTCAACTGGTCTTCTACTGTGTCGACACCCTCAAGGTCCGGAAGCAACAGTCCCCTCCTTGCGCCTTTAACGACAACAACCCCGTATTTTTTGGGGTCCAGTTCAGCCGGATCTTTTATCCTTTCAGGCGTTGACAGCACATCCACCGTATAGCGGACCGCCTCAAGTTCGGTTTCCAGAAGCGGACAAAACCGGGGGTCTTCCGTAGCTGCGGCAACGGCGTTTCTGACTATTTCGTCGTGCAGATTATCGGCGGACGGCAGGAATGTACCTATGCAGCCGCGTAGCTCGCCTCCGATTTTCAGGCAGACAAACACGCCTGCTTTTTGTTTCATATCGACGGGCAATTCTTCGGGGGGGTGGAGTACTTTTCTGCGGGTTATATATTCTTCGACTGCATTTTTGGCAAGTGCGACAAAGGGGTGCATAGCGCTATTCCTTTCGCTGCATTGCGTATTCCGACATGGTCAGAAGGGCTTCCTTCCCGACAGAGTCCGGGAAGCCTGCTAGTTCCGTCTTAGCCTCCTCTATAAGGGACTTGGCGATTTTCAGGGACTGTTCTATAGCATCGTACTCGGCAAACAGCCCTGTAATCCGGCGCAGTCCCTCTTCGCTGTCAGCCCCGGTCTTTATGATAGACTTTATTTCGTCCTGTTCAGCACCGGAGGCGTTTTTTAGAAGATAAATAAGCGGCATGGTAATCTTTCCCTCGGCAAGGTCTTTGCCGAGTTTTTTGCCGAGGTTTTTCTGGTCCGCAACGTAATCGAGGATGTCGTCGGCAAGCTGAAAAGAAATGCCGGTCTTCATTCCGAACCGTGCAAGCGCCATCTCTTCTTCTTCCGACCGGCCTGCCAAAATCCCACCGATCCTGCACGCCGCTGATATCAGAACACCTGTCTTGGCAGCTATAATCTCGTAATATTCCTCTGTCGTTATGTCAGGGTCGCCTATCTTATTTAGCTGAAGGATTTCCCCTTCCGTCATTCTCGTAGTCGCCTCTGAGAGCGCTTCCATGACCTTCTGGTTCTTCTGCTCCACAGCAATCTTCAGGGCCATGGAATACAGAAAGTCTCCAACCAGTATGACGATCTGGTTCCCCCATAGGGCATGGGCAGCCGGCTTACGCCTTCTTGTTTCGGCATTATCGATGACGTCATCATGCAGCAGCGAAGCGGTATGAATGGCCTCGATAATCGCGGCCAGAATAGTGCGGTTTGACCCTTTGTATCCGCAAAGGTCGGCGCTAAGAAGAAGAAACAGAGGACGTATACGCTTCCCCCCTCCGCTCAGGATATGCTGTCCCACCATCGGAATCAGAAATACTTTGCTGTTGAAAATGTCGAGGGTCTGCCTGTCGACTGTCTTCAGCTCTTCCGCATATTTGGTGAAAACTTCTTTAACATCCATAATCATTTAGCCACATGCAATCGTATAGATTCTATTGCAACATTTTTTTCAGCCAGCTTTTTAATGTCGCGGGGCTTGAAGGCCCCCCTCTCGGTAAAGAATGAAGTAACATATTTGGCCGGTGTTACATCGAATGCCAGGTTTATCACATTCACGCCCTCGGGAGCGATCCTTTGTCCTCTGACAATTGTCACCTCATCCGCATGACGTTGCTCGATCGGTATATGCTCGCCGGATTCCATCTCAAAATCGATGCTGCTTAACGGCGCTGCCACGTAAAACGGTATGTTGTGCTCCCTGCATAATACGGCAACAGTATAAGTGCCGATTTTGTTGGCCACGTCTCCATTCCTCGTAGTACGGTCGGTGCCGACTATCGCAAGGTCAATCGCGCCCTTTTTCATAAGCGCTCCGGCGGTATTGTCTGTAATCAGGGTCACCGGAATTCCGGACTGCATAAGCTCCCAGGCCGTCAGCCTGGCACCCTGCAATACCGGTCGCGTCTCGTCGGCAATTACCTGTATCCGCTTGCCCTGCTCCTTTGCGACAAGCATAGGGGCCGTTGCCGTACCGTAGCCGCCGGTGGCAAGGCTTCCGGCGTTGCAATGCGTAAGGATGGTATCGCCATCTCTTATAAACTCGGCCCCCCATTTCCCGATCGCCTTGTTTATCTCTATATCTTCTTCGAGTACCCTTTTCGCCTCTTCGATAAGAAGCCGTTTCACTGCGCTCACCTGTTCGCCCTTTTTTGAGGCAAGCAATGTTTTAATCCTCTCGACAGCCCACTTTATGTTTACAGCAGTAGGTCTGGTGGCAAGCAGGTCATCCATGACAATATCCAGCTTCTTTAAGAACTCCTCCATAGAGCCGGCCTTAATGTCCTGTGCGCCGAGGGCGATGCCCATGGCAGCGGCTATGCCTATTGCCGGCGCTCCCCTGATCCAGAGCTTCTTAATCCCTTCAGCGACCTTGTGATAGTCAGAGCATTCTACGTAGACCACCTCAAGGGGCAGCCTGCTCTGGTCAAGCATAAGGACCTTGTCATCTTTCCATTCTATGGTGCTGATCATGTTAAATCTCCCTTAAAAAAACGAAGCTCAAAGCCGTCCAGGCTCTCACCCCCAAAAGCAGCATTACTTTTTGGGGACCCCGGGGCAGAGCATATTGCAATGTTAAATCGAAAGCATCCGACAATGGGCTTCATTTTTATTTTGTCTGTAGAGGGTCAAGACAGCAAACGATACAACTGAATGTATTGTTAATAGATACTATACGATATGTCTTTTAAAGTATGCAACCTGCAATATAACAGGGCTTAAAAAAAAGCCCTTGACAATATTTTTTTAATCAGGATATAATTTGTCCTGTATGAAAAACACCAGGGAGACTGACTATGCGATTCGGTGTGTTTACAGCATGTCCAAGGAACCTGACCGGCTCCATATGATACGGGAAATTGCCGCAGACCAGAACGTGCCTAAGAGCTTTCTCGCCAAGATCCTGCAGAAACTTGTCAAAGCAAAAATCGTATCGTCCGCCAGGGGCGTTAAAGGCGGTTTCGCCCTTGCACAGAGACCTTCAGAGATCACCCTTCTGGATGTCATCGAAGCGGTCCAGGGCCCTCTCTTTATCAATTCATGCGTTCTGGACAGCAAGTCCTGCTCCAGAAAAGGAATGTGCTCGATACACCCTATATGGGTCGAAATAGTGGATTCGCTGGCCTGCAAACTCCGCGGATACAATTTTAAAGACATACTAAACAAAAGCATTATGGCTTCCGCAAACAAGACGCTCACTCAAGCGAAGCACGGCAGACGCAAACTTCGCGGCCCGGATCTGATTATTACTGCGGCGCATTTAAAACCCAAAAAAAGGCTCGCTGCACAAATATAAGAGATGCGAAAAAAATAAACTATATTTTTGCGTTTAATGAGGATAATTATTATCCTGATTACTAATGTCCCTATTGGGGACTGAGTAAATACGCATCACAATTAAGGAGGTTGGAAATGGCACAAAGTAGCGCAGTTCAATTTGATGCAGAGCATCATGACGTAGGACTCAGCGTATGGCCTTTTACGGTAGGCATGGCTGTCCTGCTGGTTATGCTCGGCTTCATGTCGGCATTTCAGTGGAAGCTGCCGATGGTCGGCATGTTTGTCGGCGGGGCAGGAGTAGTCGGTATTCTTATAGGCCTGTTCGGATGGATCTCACAGGTCTATGCCCACAAATTCGAGGCTGGTCTCAGCAAAGTCGCGATAATAATTTTCATATTGTCCGAGGCAGCCCTGTTCGGAGGTCTGTTCAGCGGCTATCTCTATAACATGTTCCCTGCCCCTGTCTGGCCGCCTGCAAATACGCCGGCAGGTGTTCCTCCGCTCGGCCTTGCACTCATCCTGAGCGTAGTTCTGCTTTCATCCAGCGCTACAATGCAGGTGGCGGAAAACAGACTCGAAAAAGGCGACATAGGAGGGTTCAAACTCTGGCTCTCAGTCACCATGGTTCTCGGTCTTCTTTTTCTTGCAGGCCAGGCGAGCGAATGGACCAAGCTCATCGGCGAGGGCTTCACGGTATCTACAAACGCCTACGGGACCTTTTTCTACACCGTAACAGGGTTCCACGGATCTCATGTGCTCGTCGGTTTCGTTCTTATGCTTTTCATCCTGCTGCTGGCGTTAGGCAATAAGATAAACAAGCAGAGACAGACCGTTGTCAAGGCTTGCGGTTATTACTGGCATTTTGTCGATGGTATCTGGCTGCTGGTGCTTTCGTTAATCTATGTGCTGCCGTACCGGAATTTCTGAGATGCTGAAATACGTCGCCATAAGCATCTTTGTTCCTCTGCTTATAGCTGTCGGCATTTGCGAGGCGAAAAGCCATTTCGCAGAGTCCGAGTTCAATCCGATGATACTCAAGATAAATGAGGACAATTTTCTCGGGAAACCAGTGCCGGACATCGCAATTACCGATGAGACAGGCAAAAAATTGTCACTGCATAGTCTGACGAACAGGCCCCTGATCCTGCTTCTGATCTACTTCGATTGTCCGGTAATGTGTCCGCTGCTCGGGGAAGGATTGGCCGGCGCCCTCGAAAATATGAAGGACCTTAAAACAGGCAGCGACTACAATGTTCTGGTCCTGAGTTTCAACAAGAATGACAGCACCGCAAAGGCCGTCAGCTTTCACGAACAACTGAAGAAAAAAACCAGCTTCCCGGATGTATCAAAATGGGTCTTCGCCACAGCGAAGGAAGAGGACATCAAAGCCCTGACAGAAGCGACAGGTTATCGTTTCTTCCTGAATGAAGACAATATGTTCGTTCATCCGAGCGTATATATCTTTTTGTCGCCTGCAAGGAAGATAACGAGGTATATCTTCGGGATAAAGCCTGACGCCTTCAACATAAGGCTCGCAATCCTTGAGTCGGCCAAAGGGTTGACAGGGAAAGTGCCTATATCAAGCCTGGTGACTCTGGCGTGTTACAAATACAATTCCGAGTCCCACGGGTATATGTTGGACATCACGTTTCTGTTCGAATCAATAGGCGTATTTATGGCCGGCATGGTAGGAATATTGAGTTTTATAGTCTACAGAAAAAAAACGAATTTAAGGAGGGGAGAATGAAAAGCATTTTAACATTGATGGCAGCGGTCTTGCTCCTGCTGCCCTCTCTGGCATCGGCTGAAGGGGCAGCATTGGTAGACCCTGTCAAGAGCTGGGACAATCACTGGAACATGTTTCTCACTATAGTAACAACGCTTTGGGCGTTCGTGACAGCCCTGGTCATTTATATGAGTTTGAAATACAGACGCAAGAAAGGGCAGGGAGACGGCGCTTATATACACGGCAACATCCTGCTTGAGGTCATCTGGACCGCAGTACCTCTTATAATAATAATCTTCCTCGGGGTCCAGTCGTGGAACGTCTACAGACAGCAGATTACCGTGCCTAAAGACGCGTACGAAGTCAATGTGGAAGGATTCATGTGGGGCTGGAATGTCACATATCCCGAAGGCTTAAAAACCATCAATGAGATAAGGGTCCCTGTCGGACGGCCTGTAAAGGTGAACCTGACCAGCAAGGACGTGCTCCATGCATTCTATATACCGGCCTTCAGGATACAGGAAGAGGCCATCCCCGGCAGGACCACGAACATATGGTTTAACCCGGTCCAAAAAGGAGAATACACGGCGTATTGCACCGAGTTCTGCGGCTCCGGCCATTCTCTTATGCTTGCCAAAGTTATTGTCATGGAAAAGACTGATTTCGAGACATGGCAGGGCAAACAAAAGGAGGGCATGGTGCTATCTCCTCTTGATAAGGGCAAAAAACTCATAGCAGACCTGGGATGTCTCGGATGTCATAACATCACTGGCGAGAAGACTGCAGCTCCGACATTCAAGGGCATTTCAGGAAGAGAGACTATACTGGCTGACGGCCGTACTGTTAAGGCGGACGATTCATATATGGCAAACCACATTAAAGACCCGAAGAGTACGACCGTAAAGGGATACTCTCAGAGCATGCCGCCGTATAATCTTTCTGACGAAGAAATAAACGCAGTTACCACGTACTTGAAAACTCTTTAGAAAAGGGGGAGGATAATTAGAAATGGAACAAGCCAAAGGATTCAGTTTAAAAGAATGGATATTTGCAACTGATCATAAAAAGATTGCCGTACTCTATCTGATAACGAGCCTTACTGTCTTCGTCGTAGGGACATTGCTCGCCGCTGTTATCAAGCTTTCACACTGGTCCCCTGCCATGAGGGAACTGATCGGGGCCAAGTTTTACAATGTTTCATTTACGATCCATGGGGCCGGAATGGTCCTTTTCTGGATGATACCAGTGTTCCTCGGTTTTTTTGCCAATCTGCTCATTCCGTTGATGATCGGAGCAAGGGACGTGGCCTTTCCAAGGCTGAATGCACTGAGCTACTGGGCCTTCGCAGGCGCTACGATTCTGGCTGTTCTCGCCCTTGTCTTGCCTGGCAGGCTCGATGTCGGCTGGACAGGTTATCCGCCTTATTCCCTGGTTACAGATGCCAACATATCCCTTTATGTCTTTATTGTGCATCTACTGGGAATATCGGCCCTTGCAAGCGCGGTAAACTTTATTACTACTGTCATTACAATGCGTGCGCCGGGCATGACCTGGGGAAGGCTGAACCTCGCAGTATGGGGGCTCCTCGGTTCTTTTGTCATCCAGCTTTTTGGGATACCCGTTCTTGCAGGGGCGGTCACTCTCCTGCTGTTCGACAAATATTTAGGGACTAATTTCTACAATGCTTCAATGGGCGGCGCGCCGGTGCTCTATCAGCATCTCTTCTGGTTTTATGCGCATCCTGCCGTATATGTTATTGCCCTGCCTGCCTTTGGCATAACCTCTGAACTGATCTCCACATTCTCCAGGAAAAAGATATTCGGGTATACGAGCATGGTAATCGCAATATGTTTGATAACCTTCCTCGGTTTCGACGTATGGATACATCATCTGTATACAAAAGGTGTTGTAGCGTGGGCAAATGTCATCCAGTCGTTTCTGACCATAATTATAGGCGTGCCTACCGGGATAAAGGTCTTCAACTGGGTGGCAACGATGCATAAAGGCTCTATCGAATTCAGGGCACCGATGCTTTACGCAGTCGGGTTTATAATCCTCTTTGTAATAGGCGGCATGACCGGCATAGCCAATGGCCTCCTGGGGACTGATGTCCATTTCCACGATACATACTGGGTCGTGGCCCATTTCCATACGGTCCTTTCAATGTCAATGACGCTCCTCGCCTTCGGCGGCATCTATTTCTGGTTTCCAAAATTCACCGGGCGCATGTATAATGAGTCGTTGGCCAAGACAATTTTCTGGCTGCTTCTTATAGGCTCCCTGATCGCCTGGATGCCGCTTTACAAGGCCGGTCTTGAGGGGATGCCCAGAAGATACTGGCAGATACCGGCCCAGTTCCAGGAAATCTTCAAAATTACTGCGGTAGGCGGTTTCATGCTGATACTCGGTTTTGTACTTACCCTTTATAATTTTCTGGCCTCCGCCATTGCAGGACAAAAGGCGACTGCCAACCCATGGGGCGCAAAATCACTCGAATGGACCCTTCCATCACCTGTCCCATCGTATAATTTTAAGACAATTCCTGTAATAACAGGAGGACCGTATGAATATGGCAATCCCGAAGAGAAATTGGAAGGACAGCCGGCAGCAGAGGCTGTCTAAAATAACTGATTACATAAGACTGACATCTCCGCGCATAACCCTGTTGGTGATGCTGACAGGGTTTGCCGGGATGTGGGTAGCCTCAGGTGGGGTATTCCAGGAATCAACTTTCTTCTGGTGCCTGCTCGGCATCGGACTGTCGTCATCCGGAGCTTCCGTATACAACAACTGGTATGACAGGAACATTGACAGGCAGATGAAAAGAACGGATAAAAGGCCGCTTCCTTCAGGCAGGATAAGCGCTGACGGCGCCTTTATCTTCGCTACGTGCCTCACGGTGGCAGCAGTATCGCTGATGGCGCTCTTTGTTAATACGTTGTCCGCCTTTTTAACAGCGCTGGCAGTGCTCGCTTACTCCTGGCTTTACACAACGTTGAAGAGGCGGACACCTATTGCAACAGAGATAGGCGGAATATCAGGGGCCCTCCCGCCGCTTATCGGGTGGAGCGCCGTGCGCGGCGAGATCGGGTTTGAGGCTGTGCTGCTTGCGGCAATACTTTTTTTCTGGCAGCCCCCCCACTTCTGGCATCTTGCCATTAAGCACAACAAGGATTACACTGCTGCGGGAATCCCCACATTGCCGTCGGTGGCAGGAGAGGAAATAACCAAGATGAAAATCTTGCAGTATGTCATCGCTCTTCTGCCTGTCAGCATGCTGCCTTATATGGCGGGGATTTTCGGGAATATCTATATGGTGGCGGTCTCTGTCCTTGGTATCATCTACTTCGTCATCGCTCTCCTGGACCTCAGGTTCAGGAACATGAGGAGAGTTTTTTATTACTCAATAGTGTATATGTCGGTTCTCCTTATAGCCATAATCATTGATGTCAAGTGGTATCACTGATTGTGTGTGCTATTCCCCGGGGGCTGTTCACATTACCTGTTTGTGAACAGCCCCCAGCCTACATCAGCCTCTGACAAAGCAGTCAAAAAGAAACAAAACACTACAGCAAAAAGGAGGGTCAGTACGAATTAAATGACAGCTCCCTTATAGTTTATTCCTCTGCATAATTTCATTAACGGCCTGGTAGATATCGTTAATAGTAGCAGGCTTGATAAGGAGCTTCAATTTATTATCGTCAAAATACTGTAAAGCTTCTCGTGAAGGGCCTCCTGCTAAAAACAAGAACCTGTTTCTTATTTCGGGGTCCCGCTTTTGAGCTTCGGCAATTAATTCCACCCCATTCATAAGTGGCATATTTACATCAGAAATTATAACGTCAAAAAATGTCTTATTAATTTTTTCTAATGCTTCTTTTCCGTTGGTGGCCGTTTCAATCCTGCTGAATTTTCTTGAGAATATTGCTTCCAGAAAATCAAGTATCGAAGGGGAATCATCAACAATAAGTATAGTATTAAATAAAATATCCGATAAATGCTTAATCGTATCAAGAAATTTCTGTCCACCCGGCAGAGCTTCAAAATAACATTTTATATCGTTTTTGTGGCGTTGAATTGCCGCAACTATCGGCAAAAATTCTCTATTGTTTTTTTTAAATGTATTAATTACTAGAAGAAAGACATCATTCCATTCTGAAAATTCTGTTTCCACTAAACAATTATGAACATGGTCAGCTGTAAACGATTTGAGTGTCAAGTTTCTTTCGCAGTTAGAGAAAGATTTTTCTATGCCGTCTTTTGTGATGGAATCTAAAGCAACAGATGGTTCAATGAAAGGGGTTTCTCGATAAAGCATGTGGGCATCTTTCATCAGCTTCACATGCTCCTGCTCTTCTTCAGCCAAGTGTTTTAAAAGGTCTGCTAATTCATTATCAGCATGCAAACAATTAGCAGCATCCATATATAATCTAGCTGCCCTTTCCTCAATTCCGATCAGCCATTCTATGATATCTTTCATTTGTTAACTTATCGCTCCCAGATAGTATCTTTGTGCGCGAGAATATGATTTATGTCCATGCCTATATAATCATTCTTGTCCTTTGTCAAAATGAAAAACATGCCCACAACGGATTGGAAAGGCTCAAGATGGGCGTACATAACAGACTCTGAGTCCAACCTAAAATTTCGGCTTAAGTCCGGCCTGCTTACACAACTCGTTGGCTGTGATTCTATCAATCGTTGAATGTCTTTTTATCGGGATTGTCTTATCATTATTTGTA
>JADFXI010000043.1 GCA_015233655.1 Nitrospirota bacterium
AAATTTCAAATCGGTGACAGGCATAAATGTTCCTTTTGAAATATAATTACAATGACTTATTGCCGGTCATGTTAAAATGTCCCGGACAGTAGTGACATTATCTCTATAATGAAGCGCAAGGCCTTGCCGCAAGAGTGGTGGGGTTATCGTATGAAGGCCCTCAGATATTGGCTGCTCGGAGTTGCAGGAAGAATAATACGGACTGGGCGTCAGATATATATGAGATTTTGTGGGGCAACGAAAGTGTGCGATCTATACGTGCAGGCGAGAGGAAAACTTTATGATCTCGCTCAGGTCACATGAGTTGATAATGCTGTACAAGTAGCCGTCATACCGGCGGAGGCCGGAATCCAGTGACTTTGCAGCTTAAAAAAGACAAAGTCGCTGGATTCCGGTTCAGGCCCGGAATGACAGGCAAAGGAAAGGATTACAGATTGCAAAATTGCACTTTGAACAGGCAACGGTGGAGGCGTGCGCCCTTAGAGACATTTTAGAGGCTAATTACAGAGAGAAACTTCACTATAAGTTGCAGGCAAATGCATGATCAGGCAAAAATGAAGTTCACAAACACCAAAAATTGGCCCGTCGCCGAAATTGATTACGGATTACGGACAATGTAAACAGCAAACCAAGATGTAGAGAACATGGCCGGCTTGCTACCGTTTATTCCTGTTTTATACAAACTTACTACCCCAGATAAGCCTCTCTGACCAGAGGATTGCCTCTGAGTTCCTCCCCCGTGCCCGAGAGAGTAATGCTGCCGGTTTCGAGCACATAGCCCCGCGACGCAATATGCAGGGCCATATTCGCATTCTGCTCGACAAGCAGGATAGTCGTCCCCTCTTTATTGATCCTCGACAATATACTCATGATTTCCTGGACCATCAGTGGGGAAAGACCCATCGAAGGCTCATCAAGTATCAGCATTGTTCCCCTGCTCATCAGCGCCCTTGCAACAGCCAGCATCTGCTGTTCGCCTCCGGAGAGCGTACCGCCGGGTTGACTGACGCGCTCTCTAAGGCGGGGAAAGAACTCGAAGACGCGTTCAAAGTCCTGCCTGATGCCTGCCTTGTCTTTACGCTGCCATGTGGCAATACGGAGGTTTTCCATCACCGTCAGATTGCCGAAAATGCCTCGGCCCTCCGGGACATGGGCAATACCCCTGGCAACAATCAAATGCGGAGGAATCTTCCTCAGATTCTCGGCCCTGTATGATATGTTGCCTGTGTATTCCACTGTCCCTGAAATGGCATGCAATGCGGATGTCTTTCCTGCTCCATTTGCGCCAATCAGAGTAACTATTTCTCCTTCCTGCACTTCAAAAGAAATGCCTTTTACGGCGCTGATAGCACCGTACTGCACGGCCAGTTCCCTGACTTGGAGCGCCGCTGTTATTGTGCTCATACCGGCACCTTTTCCCCAAGGTAAGCTTCCAGGACCAACGGATGCGTCTGTATCACCTTTGGAGGGCCTTCAGCTATCACAGCTCCGAAGTCCAGTACCATCAGCCTCTCGCAGACAGCCATCGCGAGACGCATCTGGTGCTCTATGAGAATAATGGTGAGATTGAACGTCCTGCGTATCCATCGGATGAAATCCGTCAGTTGATCGACCTCGCGGGGATTCATGCCCGCAGCCGGTTCGTCAAGGAGCAGCAGCGAGGGGCCGGTAGCAAGGGCCCTTACTATCTCAAGTCTTCTTTGCTGACCGTAAGGCAAGTTCCTGGCAGTTGTTGATGCAAGTACATCCATGTTAAAAAGGGCCAGCAGTTCATAAGAATGCTCCCTGATGCGTCTTTCTTCCGCTTTGTAACGACCGATGCGAAGCAATGCCTCAAAGGGGTTATATCTCGACCCGGCGTAGTGCGCAATGCGTATGTTATCAAGTACCGAAAGCTCATTAAACAGACGGATGTTCTGGAAGGTCCTCGAAATGCCCATTGCAACAATACGGTCAGGCGTCTTGCCTATTATCTCATCACCATCAAAATAAATACTTCCTTCAGTAGCACGATATACTCCGGTTATAATATTAAAAACCGTTGTCTTTCCTGCACCGTTGGGGCCTATTATTCCCATCAGGGCACCGCGCTCCAGTTCCAGGTTGAAATCAGATACAGCGCAGAGCCCGCCGAAATAGTGTGTGACCCTTTCTGCCCTGAGCTGCGTCATGCCTGTTTCACCTTGCCGGCACTGTTTGATTTGTCGGATGACGGGACGAAGAGCGCCATCTCACGCAAGCCCATTATCCCGCGGGGGCGGAACAACATCAAAAGCACAAGCACGAGTGGCATCAACACCATGCGCCACGCTTCGAGAGGTCTCAAGACTTCAAGGAGAATGGTAAACACGGAAGCCCCGAGAATGGAGCCGGCGATTGAGCCGACACCTCCCAGGTATACCATTACAAGCATGTCGGTGGATTTGATAATATCGAACATGCGCGGGTTAATAAACTGCAGGACATGCGCGAACAGGGCACCTGCAACACCGGCGAAAAAAGCCGAAACTGTGAACGTGAGGAGCTTTACCTGCCGCGTGTTAACGCTCATAAGGCTGCTCGCTATCTCATCTTCGCGGATCGAAAGCACTCCCCTGCCATAGTTCGAGTAAATAAAATTTCGTATTATCCAGACAGTCAGAACAGTCCAGAGGAACACCCATGGGAGAGTAGTCATTTTGTTCATGCCGAGGAAGCCGCGGGCCCCTCCAACAGCATCAATGTTCTCAAGGGCAGACTTCACAATCATGACAAACGCGAGGGTTACAATGGCCAGATAATCTCCCCGCGTTCTGAACGATGGGATTGCAACAACAAGGCCGAGGAGGGCTGCGCCAATGCCTCCGGCAGTCACCGCAACCGGGAAGAGCAATGTTTCTGCTCCCGGAGGGAAAATTCTAACGGTCAGAAATGACGCTATATATGCTCCGACAGACATGAAGCCTGCATGTCCCACGGAAAATTCACCCATGTATCCGTTGATAAGATTAAGGCTTAGCGCAAGGATAATATTGATACCTGCATACATAATGATAAGCTGGACATATTGGTTCAGGAGGTTGTATTGCGGAATGGCGAATGACACTGCGAGTCCGGCTGCGAGAAATACCGCAGGCATCCAGCGTAATTTGCCCTCTCTCGGCTCATCCATTGGTATTTCGCCTCACACCTTTTGCGTTCTCGGTTTCCCGAAAATGCCGTATGGCCTGAAGATCAGCAGGACGAGCAGGAGGGAAAACGCCACAAAATCCCTGTACGTGGATGGAAGGAAGGCCGCGACCAGCACCTCGACAGAACCGAGTATGTATCCGCCCAGCATGGCCCCGCGGATATTACCAATCCCCCCGACTACGGCGGATATGAACGCCTTCCATCCCACGATAATGCCCATGTAAGGGTCGATGACCGGATACGCCATACTGTAAAGCATGCCTGCCACGCCGCCCAGGCCGCTGCCTAGCGCAAAAGTAATAGAAATTATATGGTTTACAGGTACGCCCATCAGAGGCGCCACATTCTTGTCCCATGATATTGCGCGCATGGCCATGCCCACTTTTGTATGCTGAACGATAAAATGCAGGACCGTCATCATCACTATCGAAAGGACGATAATTATTGTCTGCAGGGATGACATGGTAAGACCGCCGAGAGAAATTGTCGTGTTCTCAATTATTGTGGGGACATGTTTCGGATAAGGGCTGAGGGCGAGTGTAAAATTTTCGAGGAATATTCCCACGCCGAGCGCAGTGATGATAGCTGACACCCTTGGCGCCTGACGGAGCGGCTTGTACGCGACCCGTTCCACAATTACGCCAAGCAAGGCAACCCCTGCCATTGATATGAGAAGAGCGGGCAGAAAGGGCAGTTGCATAAAAGTGGCAACTATGAAACACAAGAAGGCCCCTACCATAAAGAAATCCCCGTGGGCAAAGTTAATCATCGACAGTATCCCGTAAACCATTGTGTATCCAAGGGCTATCAGGGCGTATATGCTGCCTAGTTGAAGGGCATTCAGCGCCTGCTGCAAAAGGTATATCAAACCAGTTCACCATGCATCGGAGATAATGGAAAGACCCTCATCAAAGCATATCTGTTTGTTGACAGACCGTCTCTATGGCTGGGCATTGGCGAACCAAACGAATTTCCCGTCTTTTATCTGCAAAATGACCGCGCTCTTAATCGGGTCCCCGGAACCTTCCTTGAATTGCATCTTCCCGGTAACACCCTCATAACCCGTAATTTTTGATATAGCGTCACGCAGTGACTGGCGATCCAGCTTGCTCAAACCGCCCAGCGCCTGGCGCAAAAGTCCGAAAGAGTCATAAGTCAGGGCTGCCACGTCATCGGGTGTCTTTCCGTAGGCCGTATTATAAGCCTGAATAAATTTCGTGGCCGCAGGCGCGGCTGACTCGGCTGAATAGTGAGTGCTGAAATAATACCCCTCGCAGTCCTTGCCGCAAAGCTTGATCAGCTCCTGGCTGCCCCACGCATCAGCGCCCAGGAACGGCGTCTTTATCCCTAGCCTGTGGGCCTGCTGGATCTGTAACGGGACTTCATTATAATAGTTAGGCAGGAATATGACGTCCGGTGAAGCATTCTTTATCTTGGTCAACTGCGCTGAAAAATCTTTGTCATTGGTAGTGTAAGATTCAAAGGCCACAACCTTGCCTCCGTTTTCTTCAAAGGTCGTTTTAAAGAATTCGGCAATACCCTTGTTGTAGTCAGACGCAACATCATAAAGGACCGCCGCCTTCGCTGCCTTCAAAGTGCCGATCGCAAATTTGGCCAGGACACGGCCCTGGAAGGGGTCTATGAATGCTGCCCTGAAAACAAATTTCTTAGGCACGCCGGTCTTTGAATCAAGTGTGGTCTTGGGGTTGGTAGACCATGGAGTGATTAGAATTACTTTTGAACTTTCAGCTATCTCGGACGCGGGGATGGCGTTGCTGCTGGCATTGGGGCCGATTATTGCCGTCACCTCCTGCTGTGTAATAAGCTTTTGAGCTGATGATGCTGCCTGGTCAGGCCTGCCGGCACTGTCCTCCGCGAAAAGTTCCATCTTGTATTTCTTGCCGGCGATCTCTATTCCTCCGGCATCATTGACTTCCTTCACAGCCATTTGAGCGGCATTCTTACACGACGCCCCGACAGCCGGCATATCACCTGTAAGCTCTGCTATCAACCCTACCCTGATAGTATTGCTGCTTCCCTTCTGACATCCTGCAATAACAAGGACCATCAGGAATATAGATACTGCGAGAAATACTCTTCTTTGCATAGCGCTCCCCCCTGGAAAGAATAAGCCGTTAATCCGGCGATGCATGGGACAGAGAAGTTTACTATGATTAAAACTTACGGGTCAAATAAAAGTTTCGGAAAGTCAGTGGAAAAAGCCGGCAGATGAGAATGCTACTTGCGGCAATTCGAAAAAACAACGGTCAGATCATAAGCAAGGTCATGTTGCGTCGCTCTTAATTGATAAGCAGCCATTATAGCCATAATAACTATTGTGAAGACAGCAGTTATAAGACTGATTTCTCTTATTATTG
The DNA here is from genome assembly GCA_015233655.1 of Nitrospirota bacterium. Classification (GTDB taxonomy): domain Bacteria; phylum Nitrospirota; class Thermodesulfovibrionia; order Thermodesulfovibrionales; family Dissulfurispiraceae; genus JADFXI01. The sequence goes on from JADFXI010000043.1 coordinate 5,550, forward strand.
CCCGTTCAGTCCTTCTCCTGTTATTGCGTCTTGCAAGCAACGCCTCAGATTCTGCTATAACACCGGTTTTCTGTTTGTCGATTTCCGAATCGTTTACACTGCATAAGCTCAATGCCGAATGAAGAATCTCCGGATTATAGTTGTTATGCTTCATCTGCCCTCCAAAACTTACCATTGCTTTGCTCTCAACGGAATCGAGCCGTGCTATAAAATACAGTTAGCAAGTAATGCGCCATATGAAGGGCTGGAAATTGCTTGTTGATTTAAAAAAGAAAACTATCTTCTGGTTTGTTTGGGAAAAGCCGTATTTATGTATTTTACCCCATACCGAAAATTATCTCTAAATAGGGCGGCGGGATCTTTTCAGTTATATTTCAACTGGTAACATGAAAAATACTTGCTGTAAAAAGTAAGGTTTATATACCATAAAAAAGGGGAGGCTGGAAAGCCTCCCCTTTTTTCGAGCCAATTGTCTCGTCTGTTCTACGTTCCCATCTCCCAGCTTTGGAGGTACTTCTTCTGCTCCGGGGTAAGGGTGTCTATGGATATGCCCATTGCCTTTAACTTAAGACGGGCAATTTCTTTGTCTATTTTTTCCGGAACACCGTATACCTTCTTCCCGAGTTTCTTTGCGTTCCTTACCATGAATTCCGAACACAAGGCCTGGTTCGCAAAACTCATATCCATAACAGCCGAAGGATGTCCCTCTGCTGCAGCAAGATTTATGAGTCTGCCTTCTCCGAGGAGGTATATCCTTTTGCCGCTTCTAAGTGTGAACTCTTCAACAAAGTCTCTAATAATCCTTCTTGCCTTTGACATGGAAGCCAGGCCGTCGATATCAATTTCAACGTTGAAATGGCCTGTATTGCAGACAATCGCCCCATCTTTCATTAATGGGAAACAACTCTTGGAAATAACATTGATATCGCCTGTCGCAGTGACGAAAATATCGCCGATCCTTGCTGCCTCCCTTATAGGCATTAATTCAAACCCGTCCATAGTTGCTTCGAGGGCTTTAAGCGGGTCTATCTCGGTGATTATGACCCTTGCGCCATGACCTTTTGCTCTCATGGCAACGCCCCTGCCGCACCAGCCGTATCCAGCCACCACAAAGACAGACCCTGCAATCAGTCTGTTAGTCGACCTTATTATCCCGTCCATTGTGCTCTGGCCGGTGCCGTAACGGTTATCAAAAAGGTGTTTTGTGAACGCATCGTTGACCGCGATGATAGGATACTTAAGTGCCCCGCTCTCTGCCATGGCCTTCAGCCTTATGACTCCTGTGGTAGTCTCCTCTGTGCCGCCTATAACTCCACTGAGCAGTGCTTTAGCGTCCTTATGGAGGTAGGAGACCACGTCAGCGCCATCGTCCATCGTAATCTGCGGCTTCAGGGCCAATGCATCTTTGATATGGCGGTAATATGTTTTGGTATCTTCACCCTTGATCGCAAAAACCGAAATGCCTGAATTCTTAACAAGCGATGCTGCAACGTCATCCTGGGTGCTGAGCGGGTTGGATGCGCAGAGTGAAATTTGAGCTCCCCCTATCTTAAGCGTCTCCATGAGGCTGGCTGTCTCGGTAGTGACATGAAGACATGCGACTACTTTCATTCCCTTGAGAGGCTGCTCTTTGGCAAACCTCTGTGCTATGCTCTTCAGCACCGGCATTTCCTGGGCAGCCCACTCTATCCTGAGCTTTCCCTTTTTGGCAAGCCCAATATCCTTTACATCGTGTTTTACCATTTATCCTCCATCGCAAAAATTTTGAACGTTAAATTACAGACTTCTTTATTGTTTCAATGTTTACTTCTTGACGCCGGCCTGTTTCTTCAGCGTTTCCGCGAGATCGGTGTGCTCCCACGTAAACTCTTTCTCGTCGCGGCCAAAATGCCCGTAAGCCGCGGTTTTCTTGTATATCGGTCTCCTGAGGTCGAGCTTATCGATGATGCCCTTAGGTGTCATGTCAAAATTCTTGATGATCAGTTCAGATATCTTTTTGTCCTCTATCTTGCCGGTCCCGAAGGAGTCCACAAAAACCGATACCGGCTGAGGCACCCCGATTGCGTATGCAAGCTGTATCTCGCACCGTGCAGCTATGCCGGAAGCAACAATATTTTTTGCTATATACCGTGCCATGTACGAGGCCGAGCGGTCTACTTTTGAGGGGTCTTTTCCTGAGAAGCATCCTCCGCCGTGGCTCCCTACTCCGCCGTAAGTGTCGACAATGATCTTCCTGCCGGTCAGTCCGGTGTCGCCCTGGGGCCCGCCTATAACGAAACGTCCGGTCGGGTTGATGTGGTAAACAATATTTTCTTCATCAAGCAGTTCCGGAGGGACAACAGGCTTGATAACTTTTTCGATAATGTCTTCCCTCATTTCCTTCAATGTAATATCGGGGCTGTGCTGGGACGATATCACTATCGTGCGCACTTTGAACGGCCTTCCATCCTTATACTCGATGGAGACCTGGGACTTGCCGTCAGGACGGAGATAGCTGAGGACGTCCTTCTTTCTCACCTCTGACAGCTTCCGCGTAAGTTTATGGGCGAGCATCAGGGTCATCGGCATCATTTCAGGAGTTTCATCACAGGCATACCCGAACATCAGGCCCTGGTCTCCTGCACCGCCGACATCGACACCCATTGCAATGTCAGACGACTGCTTGTCTATGGAAGTAATAACAGCGCACGTCTCGTAATCAAAGCCGTATTTTGCCCTGGTATATCCTATGTCCCTGATGGTTTCCCTGACGATATCAGGTATATGAACGTAGCAATTTGTAGTAATTTCGCCTGCTACAAATGCCATTCCTGTAGTGACAAGACACTCGCACGCCACGCGCGCTGTCTTGTCCTGTGCGATTATTGCATCCAGTATCGCATCAGATATCTGATCCGCTATTTTATCAGGATGCCCCTCAGTTACAGACTCTGATGTAAACAAGTAATCCCTACCATTTCCCACAGCTCACCTCCGGTGTTATATATAATATTGAAACGTTCTCAAAATTCTCGAATGATTATAATATCATTGATTAACAAACAATACAATAGACTATTGAGACATCTTAACAAGCTCCTCGGCAATCTGCACTGCATTTAATGCAGCTCCTTTTCTAAGGTTGTCTGAAACAATCCACATATTGATACCGTTTTCAATGGACTCGTCCTCCCTGATCCTGCCGACAAATACGTCGTCCTTCCCGGATATTTCGACAGGGAGAGGGTATACATTCTTCTCAGGGGCATCGAATATTGTAATGCCTGGTGCGGCGGAAAGAAGCTCGCGCACTTCCCGGGCGGTCATCTTTTTCTCTGTCTCAATATTCAACGCCTCTGAATGACCCCTGAAAACAGGCACCCTTACAGTAGTAGCGGTCAGTCTTATCGACTTGTCGCCCATTATCTTCTGGGTCTCGTTAACCATCTTCATCTCTTCCTTCGTATAACCGTTTTCAAGAAATTTATCGATATGGGGCAGTACGTTGAATGCTATCTGATGAGGATAAACATCGCACCGGACCTCCCTGAAATTGAGCATGTCTGTAGTCTGCTGGAGAAGTTCATCCATAGCCTTCTTACCAGTCCCCGAGACTGCCTGAAAGGTAGTAACAACAACCCTCAGTATTTTTGCAGCATCGTGTATCGGCTTCAGGGCTACGACCATCTGGATGGTCGAACAGTTTGGGTTGGCTATAATGCCTTTATGCCATTTGAGGTCATGTGCGTTGACCTCGGGGACAACAAGCGGAATTGCAGGGTCCATCCTCCACTGGCTGGAGTTGTCCACTACAACACAACCTGAACTCGCCGCTATTGGGGCCCATATTTTAGAACGCTCGGCGCCTGCGGAGAAAAGAGCTATGTCGATCCCCTTGAATGAATTCTCATTGAGGGCTTCGACAACAATGTCCTCTCCTTTGAATTCGAGCGTCTTGCCTGCAGACCGTTCAGATGCAAACAGTCTGATTTTCTCTACAGGAAACTTCCTCTCCTCAAGCACTGACATCATTTCGTTGCCGACCGCGCCGGTTGCACCCACCACAGCCACCACATATTTACTCTTGTTCTTTAACATATCCTGTTTCAGCTCCTTCCAGTTTCCCTTGTCTATGACTTAAAGCTATGCCTTCAATTCCTATTTTAAATTGTCAGCAACCAGGTCGCCAATTTCGGTCGTGGAATATCCCATCTTTCCGGCAGCCTGGCTCTTCATTTTTTGCATTACCGATATCATTGTTTTTTCGATGGACTGCGACGCCTTTGATTCTCCCAGTGCGTCGAGCATCATCATGGCGGCGCCGATGGCAGCCATAGGGTTGATGACATTCCGGCCCTTATATTTGGGCGCGCTTCCTCCCATCGGCTCGAACATCGAGACGCCCTCAGGGTTGATATTGCCGCCCGACGCTACCCCAAGGCCGCCCTGTATCATGGCGCCAAGGTCGGTTATGATATCGCCAAAAAGGTTTTCGGTAACAGCAACATCAAACCATTCAGGGTTCTTCACAAACCACATATTCGCGGCATCGATATGATTATAATCGCGCTTGATTTCCGGGTAATGTTTGGCACCCATCTCTTCAAAGGCGCGGTACCAGAGATCTCCGCAATGGGTAAGCACGTTACGCTTATGGATCAGCGTTATGGGTTTATCGGCATACTTTGGTTCTTTTGCATTACGCATCTTCTTCAGCTCGAAGGCATACTTGAGACAACGGTCTACCGTGCGCCTGTCATACACCATCAGTTGAGTAGCAATTTCATCCTGCGTACCCACGCGCGTAGCTCCTCCGTGGCCTGTGTAAATGCCTCCCGTATTCTCACGTATTACTACAAAATCTATGTCCTCAGGTCCCTTGTCCTTGAGCGGCGTGTCCACATTAGGATAAAGTTTGACCGGACGGAGATTAATGTATTGGTCCAGGGCAAAGCGTATCTTGAGCAGGATCCCTGTTTCGAGTATGCCGGGTTTTACATCGGGGTGACCGATAGCGCCCAAATAAATCGAATGGAACTTCCTGAACTCCTCGACAGCACTGTCAGGGAGTGTCTCGCCGGTCTTCAAATAACGTTCGCCGCCAAAGTCGAATGTCGTGAATTCAAGGTTGAACCCGAACTTCGCCGAAGCCGACTTGAGGACCTTTATGCCTTCTGCCACTACCTCCGGCCCGGTCCCGTCTCCGGGGATTACAGCTATGTTGTATATTGCGCTCATGCAGCCGCTCCTTTCATCTTCTTCTTTGTCCACTCGACCAATCCCCCGGAACTTATGAGTTCCTGCATAAAAGCCGGGATTGGATTCGCCGTGTATTCCTCTCTTGTAGTAAGGTTCCTTATAATTCCCTTGTCTGCATCTATTTCGACCTTGTCGCCTTCTTTTATCCTGCTCGATGCTTCCTCAGACTCGAAGATAGGCAGTCCGATATTGAATGAGTTACGATAGAATATCCGCGCAAAACTCCGCGCGACGACAGCCTGTATGCCGGCCGCCTTGATTGCAATAGGCGCATGCTCCCTGGAAGAACCGCAGCCGAAGTTTTTTCCTGCAACAATAATGTCCCCTGTTTTTACTTTGGCTGGAAATTCCTTATCGGCATCTTCCATTACATGGCGTGCCAGCTCTCCGGGATCGGACGTGTTGAGATATCTCGCCGGAATGATCGCATCGGTGTCGACGTCATCCCCAAACCTCCAGACCCTTCCCTCTAATATCATCTCAAACCTCCCTGACGCGTTTTAATCAAACAACCCTGGGCGATTGCTTTATTAAAACTTGATGTAATAAACTTTTATTATAACGTGACTCTCAATAATTTTCTATGAAAAAAGTCATACTCCTTATCGGACCTACCGGTGTCGGAAAAACATCAGTTTCCATTTTAATTGCAAAAACCTTGCATTCGGAAATCATCAGCGCCGACTCTATGCAAGTATACAGGCACATGGACATCGGAACAGCCAAGCCATCGGTTGACGAGCAGCGGCAGATCAAACACCATCTGATAGATGTAGTCGAGCCCTGGGAATCGTTCAGCACCGGACAATACATAACAGCCGTAGTGCCCTTGATTGACAGGCTTCTCGAAGACGGGAAAACTCCCCTTGTCACAGGAGGCACCGGCCTGTACATAAAGGCCATGACGCGCGGGATATTCAGCGGGCCTTCTGCTGACTGGAAACTGAGGAATGAATTCATAGATAAGGAAAGGGATGATCCCGGTTACTTATACAAAAGCCTGAAGTCCCTCGATCCGGGTGCTGCATCAAGGATTATGCCGGGAGACACGAGAAGAATCATCAGGGCCATGGAAGTATGCCTGAAAAGCAGCAGTACCATGACGGCCCAGCATCAGATGCATACGAAACCACTACCATACGAATTCGTCAAGATAGGCCTTACGAGGGACAGAAAAGAGCTTTACCGCCTCATCGACGAAAGGGTCGATCAAATGATGGAAAGGGGCCTCCTGAAAGAAGCAGGCAGTGTAATAGAATTAATTAAAAGTGAGGGACATCGTCAGTTGCCGATTGCCGGCAGCACATCGCCTCTTGTCTATTCCTCCATGCAGGCCATCGGATACAAAGAGATGGCTATGCACCTGAATGGTGAAATCAGTCTCGTGGAAGCAACCGCTCTTATAAAGCAACGGTCCAGGAACTATGCCAAGAGACAGTTTACCTGGTTCCGTAAGGAAGCGGGCATTAAGTGGATAGATATGACAGGGATTTTCGATACGGAAGAAATGTGCGGCAATGTCCTTCAGATTATTTCTGCCTGCTAGCCCAATCTCAGGTATTGCTTTGAGACGTGGTTGCTGATAAAATGTTGGTGCTATGACAATGCCCTGCAGAGACGAGCTTTCATGTCTACTTGAGGATGCTGTCCTTTCGAAAGCCAAACACGTCTCTTTGGCACGCCTGCTGCCGCACATTACTATCGCTTCTTTTGAGCCCGGTTATTGTCTTTATAAGTATGGGCAGCCCGTGCAACATATGTACATTATTTTGGAAGGCAGTGTGCAACTGGTTTCCCCTGGCGGCAAACAGATATTGCTCGACAGGAAAAAAAGGTTCGGGGAAGAAGGGGGAACTGATTTCGAGAATTATATGTCAGACGCAGTTGTGGCGTCCCGATTAACAGCCATGGTTATCCCCAAAGAAAAATTATCCGTATTACTGGCCGATAATGCCAATCTCAAGACTGATTTCTACCTCTCTGTGGTGAACACTTTCGGCGGGGAGGAACTTAGTTCTTCCACACTAAAGGCCAAAGAGATTAAACAGAAAGCGCCGGGGATGTCCGAAATCATCGGATGGTTATGCATCATCACTTTATCACCTCTGGCCTTGTTTCTCGGCTACAGGGCCGGCCTCGATATGAACGCATATGTTTTCATAGGTATCTTTACAGCCACCGTTATCATGTGGAGTTTCAGGCTTGTTGATGAATACGTGCCCGGCATATTTGCCTTGCTGGCAACCTTGTGCATCGGGATAGCCCCTCCGAAGGTCATACTGTCCGGATTTATTTCAGACGGATTTTTCATGGCTATGAGCGTTCTGGGCCTTGGGGCGGTCATAGTCGCTTCCGGACTGAGTTATCGCGTCCTTCTCGTTATGCTGCGGCTGCTGCCTAAAAATCAATTCGGGATGAACGCCGGGCTGGTGCTGATGGGCACTTTTCTGACTCCGATCCTTCCTACGTCAAATGGCAGGATAGCGCTTTTGAGCCCATTGCTGACCGACATGGTGGAAACTACCCATTTAAAGCTAAAAGGCAAGGCAGCAACCAAGCTGGCCATTTCGACCTTTGCCGGCACAACGCTCTTTTCAGGCACATTCCTTACGAGCAAGTCAGTGAACTTCGCTCTTTTCGGCATGATGCCGCATCAGGTGCAGGACCAGTTTCAGTGGCTGTCATGGCTCGTTGCTGCTGCCGCAACTTCTGCGGTAATGTTCATCCTTTATTACATCGCCCTCACAGTCTTTTACCGGAACGATGAGCCGACACGTATTTCAGCTGAACAAATTGAACAGCAGTTTACTCTTCTGGGCAAATTAAAAGTGCGTGAATGGGCGGCCCTGTCAGGGGTCATTATTTTTATTGTCGGTATCCTCACTTATTCTCTGCACAAAATCCAGCCGCCATGGCTCGGACTGGCCATACTCTACTGGTTGTTGCTCTACGGGTTTCTCCATAAACAAGAATTTAAAGAACTCATTGACTGGCCCTTTTTGTTTTATCTTGCAAGCATAGTCGGCATAATAGCTACCCTCGGCAATGTCGGCCTGGACAAGCTGCTCGCAAAACAGCTAATGCCGGTGGGCGAGTACATGCGTACTAATTTTGAACTTTTTATTCTTATACTCAGCGCAATTATTTTTATTGTACGACTTGCCATTCCGATAAATGCCACTATTGTATTGTTGGCAGCCATTTTCATTCCTCTGTCTGAGGTCTCGGGGATCAACGCATGGGTCATTGCCTTTATAATCCTCGTCCTTGGAGAAATGTGGGTATTTCCTTATCAATGTTCATATTATCTGCAATTTCAGGAGGCAACCGAAAAATACGGCATCTATGATGAAAAGTCTTTTTTGAAGTTCAACATGCTGCTTAATTTTTTTAAAATTGCCGCTATTTATGCCTCCATCCCCTATTGGAAGATGCTAAGCATATTATGAAAAGAAAACTGAAAATCCTGTTTATCGCCATATTCAGCTTACAGGTCGCTCTTATGCTATTGTGGTTCAATATCAGCAAACCGCGGCTCCTCATCCTGCACAGTTACCATGAGGAATACTCCTGGGTGCGGGACATAAATGTGGGACTTAACCGCGTTTTGAAGAACAAGAGCTATTTCTCCATCCGGTGGCATTACCTTGACACAAAACGCCATCCGTGGCCTGAATATAAAAACAGCGTCGGCATTCTGGCGCGCCGTATGATAGACGAATGGCAGCCGAAGGTGATTATTGCTATGGATGACGATGCCCAGGAATATGTGACAAAATATTACATCAACAAGCCGGGGGTCAGTATAGTATTCGGGGGTGTGAATAATGAAATTGAAGATTATGGTTTCGACAAGGCGAACAACGTCACCGGCATCCTGGAACGTCTGCCATTGGACGCAGTTAAAGAGGGGCTGATGACCTTTTCATCTGGAAAAACCGGCGGGAGTCCTATAAGAGTGTTCTTCATCGGAGACACTTCTGAGACAGTCGAGGGAGATTACAAATGGGTCAAGACATTCAAATGGGACCCCCTCCGCTTCGCTGGGGCCAAACTGGTCGATACACTGGATGAGTGGAAGACAACAATAAAGCAGGCTTCGCAAAGTTCGGATTATATTTTGACATCGAATTACCGCAGGATTTACCGAAATAAAGGCGGCAAGGACCTCGTGCCCCCAAAAGAGTTGCTCGACGAGACGGTTTCCATGTCAAAGACACCCGTCATAGGTACCAATGCTTTTTTTGCCGAGGACGGCGGCATGCTCGCTATCGCCACATCACCTCTGGAACAGGGCGAGGTGGCGGCCAAAATGGCAGTGGACATCATAGATAACCACAGGACCGCCAAACATATACCTATAGTACAGACCTCTCAGGCCGTGATTTCGATTAATGAATCCAGGATGAAGGCTTTCGGGTTCAAAGTGCCGATGGTCTATGAATCATGCGCCAGGGCAGCCAATTATTTCTTTAAATAATACGGTGGGCCGGGACAGCGTCTGCGCCTGAGCGCGCTTCATTAATTCTTTATTTTGTTATTCCTCCAGCCTCTTTTCAATGCTTTCCATCACAAGCAGAAGCACTGCAATAACAAGCGGACCGGCGACGAATCCGATTACGCCGAAACTATGTATGCCACCGAGGACCCCAAAGAAAATGAGGACGGTGTGTATCTTGGCCCTCTGACCTATGACCTTGGGTTTGAGGACATGGTCTATGACTCCGACTATGCAGACAACGCCGATAAAAGCCATTATCAGTCCTTTGATAATTGAACCTGTTAAGAACAGGTATGCAGTAACAGGTCCCCAGACCGTAAAAGCGCCGATTACCGGAATAAATGAGAAGACCGACATAGCAAACCCGAGCAGTATGGGAGACGGGACGCCAAGCAAATAAAATGCGCTGCCGCCGATAACGCCGTGGACCAGCGCAATCAATACCCCACCGTACATGGTCGACACGATGACCTCTTTTATTCTAGCAATGAGAAGGTCTTTCCGGCCTTCCGACAACGGCAGGATCCTGTATATACCGGCAATAAACATTTGCCCGTCAAGCAAAAGAAAAAATATTGTAAAGAGCATGATGAAGTAGTCCACGACTGCATGGACTGCAACAAGCGCATGATCGTTGATGACTCGCACAAGGCTTTTGGCGGTGTTGTCTGCAAGGCCGTCCAGAATACCGTATAACTTGTCGGTAGGCATATCCAACAGTCCGGCAGTGCGATCAAGAGCGGCCTTTATATGATTATTTTCGAGAAACATGGCCGGGATGCCGCGCTCACTCGAATGTCTTATTACTTCTCTGATTTCACCTGCCAACAAATACGAAAAATATGATATGGGACCGACAAAGAGAACAAGGGAGACAAAGACCACTATGGCGGCAGCAATGTCCGTACGCCCGATTTTTACGCTAATAAATTTGTAGAGCGGGTACAAAACAATTGACATCACGACGGCCCAGAAGATAGGCAGCAAAAATGGCGAAAACATTTTAAAGGCCAGATAAAGAAGCCCTGCAGTTGCGGCATAAAACAACAGCGTTTTTTCTTTCATATCTTTTCCAATCCTTCAATCAGCCCTGGACTGGCCGGCCTACTGAAAAGCCTCAAACCCTACCAGGGTTACTTGCCCTCTTTCTTCTCTTCAGGCTTGTCTTTAATTGCGAGGTCTTTTGAAAAATCAGGGCAGCGCTGTCCTGCTTTCAGAGAAAACTTCTTCTTGCAGTTTTCCCTCCATGCGCAAATCACGCAAAACTCTTTTTCGTCGCTCATCTTATCTTATACCCCCTGAAATACGCGGCCAATAGCTTAAATGCCTTCTGTATAATACTATCTTTGGGGAACATAATAAAAATCTTCGGCAGGACGGATCAGCACACGGACCCTAAACTATCTTTACAAGGACCCGTCTGTGTCTGGGCCCGTCGAACTCGCAAAAATAGATGGACTGCCATGTGCCGAGGAGAAGCTTGCCTTCATCAATTAAAACAATTTGCGAAGTCCCCACGAGCGTTGACTTAATGTGGGCGGCGGAGTTCCCCTCCTGATGCTGGTAGTCCCCTTCAAAAGGGACCAGCCGGTTCAGGGCAGTGATTATGTCCCTCTTTACTGATGGATCAGCGCCTTCATTAATGGTGACTCCGGCAGTCGTATGCGGAACATATACGTGGCAAATCCCCTGTTTGACTCCCGCTTCCTTTACAAGAGACCTTATTTCTTCCGTGATGTCGATAAATTCTGTCTTAGACTTGCTTTTTACATTCAGTGTGTTGGACATTATTCAGTTCCTCCATGAGTTGCCGTACTGTCTTGAGCAAAACCGGATGCCGTTTGTCAGGCGCTATTTCAATTAACGGAAGCAGGACAAACTCTCTTTTGTGAAGCAACGGATGCGGAATGCGCAGGTCCTTTTCAGCAATTATCTCATCATCATAAAAAAGAATATCAAGATCGATGCAGCGCGGTCCCCAGCGCCCGGATTCCTGTCTGCCCATTTTCTCTTCAATGCATTTAAGCGAGGCAAGGGCTGCTTGAGCTGACAGGCCTGTTTCGACAATCACCGCCATATTCATGAACAAAGGCTGTTCTTTCATTCCCCATGGCTCAGTCTCGTAGAATGATGATTTCGTTGTTACTGTCATGCCGCTCTCATTCATGAGTTCAAGTGCCCGCATGCAGTTGGCCCTTCTGTCCCCCAGGTTCGAGCCTATGCCAATATACAATGTCGCCATTGAAAGCCCGTCACGCGCAGACGCTATAACGCTTTTTTAATTCTATTCAAGGCCTCTTCAATTCTTTCGATTGATTGCGTAAGGGCGAAACGTATGTATCCCTCGCCAGGCGCACCGAAGCCGACCCCGGGTGTGCCGAGGACCCCTGTTTTTTCGAGCAGATGCGTCACAAATGAGGTGGAATCAAAACCTGAAGGGACCCTCGCCCAGACATAAAAAGTCGCCTCGGGCTTCTTTAGCTCGAAACCCAGCTTCCGCAGCCCGTCAAAAAGAATGTCCCTGCGTTCCTGGTAGGTACTTCTGATCCATGACAACGCACTGTCGTCTGTTTTCAACGCCGCTACCCCGGCCTCCTGAATGGCCTGAAAGGCCCCTGAATCAAGGTTTGTCTTTATTTTACCGAGCCCCGCGATTATGTCCCTGTTACCGACGACAAAACCGATTCTCCAGCCCGTCATGTTATAAGTCTTGGAGAGGGAGTGAAACTCGACGCCCACCTCTTTAGCACCATCAACTTCGAGAAAACTCATCGGTCTTTTGCCGTCATAATATATTTCAGAATATGCTGCATCATGACAAATAATAATATTATGCTTTTCAGCAAAAGCGATAGCGGCCTCGAAAAAATCGCGACCGGCAACAGCGGCAGTCGGATTATTAGGGTAATTAAGAAACATCATTTTGGCACGCTTGCAGATCGCTTCGGGGATAGCCCCAAGGTCCGGCAGGTAATCGTTCGCCTCTGTCAGAGGCATCAGGTACGGCTCACCACCGGCAAAGCCGGTCCCTACAGGATAAACCGGATAGCCGGGTGAAGGCACAAGCACCACATCACCCGGATTGATAAAAGCCAGCGGGATATGGCCGATGCCTTCCTTGGAACCGATTAGTGATATCACTTCTCCGGCAGGCTCAAGCCCCACGTTGAACCGCTGCCCATACCAGGCAGCGACGGCTTCCCTGTATATATGCATTCCTTCGTACGAAGGATAGCGGTGGTGCTCGGCCTTATCTACGGCCCTCTTCATGGCATCGACTATATTTTGAGGTGTCGGGATATCGGGATCTCCGATGCTGAGATCTATCAGGTCAACTCCTTTTGCGAGTGCCTGCTGTTTCATTTTGTCGATTGAGGCAAATAAATAAGGGGGTAAGTTTTTGATGCGGTCTGCAAGCTGCACTTTAATCATGAAATCATCCTTTTCTTATTTATATAACTGCCGGTTAAACAAGGTCAAAGATCAGGCATCAGACCCCTCTCTTCGCTCTTATTTAATATCCGGACTTTGGGGCCTGTTTAACGGGGTCGGTCTGTTTTGCCGGCTCAACACCTTTCTTGCCTGTCTTTGGAGTTTTAATTTCTATGGAGCGAGCAATAGTCTTCCCTTCGGTTTCAGCATATTTAACGGTGACCCTATCACCCACATTAACATCAGCAAGAGATTTCTTTTCTTTATCAATTTTAACGGCTGTCTTATCATCAACTGAAATAACAACCTCAGCTTTTTTCCCCTTTACTGTCAATGTTTTAACAGTGGCATCCACTGTCACGACATCTCCGGTGATCATCTTGATCTTAATTTTTTCAGCGGCAAATGCACTGCCTGTAATAAGAGCAGCAACCACCAAACATACTATTAATAAGAGTGGTTTATTCATAATTCCTCCACTAACAAACGGACATCACGCATACATATAAATTAAGGGCAGGTGTTGGTCTAACCCTGAGCACCTGCCCTTTGTCACAAATAAAGAAAGAAAACTATTTCTTGGCCGGAGCCTCTTCTTTCTTTGTATCGTCTTTCTTCTCTTCTGCCTTCTTGGCCTTCTTAGCCTTCTTAGCCTTCTTCTTCTCAGCCTTCTTCTCGGTCTTCTCCTCAGCCTTTGCAGGAGCTGCCTTGTCGGTTGCTGTGTCAGCTGCGAAAGTTACTGTAGCCATTCCCAAAGCAAAAAGAACTGCTATTACTAATGACATGATTTTCTTCATTCTGATTCACCTCCTTTTTTCTTTTCAATTTATAGCATCTTAATCAGCTAGCACTCTTGCAAGGATTGTACCAGGTCATTTAGCCAGACCACAAGGCCGTAAAACCTGACTGGCAGGGCTTAATCCATAAAATCAAGCCTATAAGCCGCTATTTTCGTTTCCCTTTTCAGGAGATATATCCTCATTTGAGGATATATTCTGTATTCCGAACTTCTCAAGTCTGTACCAAAATGTTTTATAAGTCATCCCGAGCAAGCGAGCAGCCTTTGCTGCGACATTGTTCGATTTAAACATGGCCTTCTTAATCAGCTGCTTTTCAAGCTCTTCAAAGTTAATGCCTTCATCAGGCAAGTCCATGTCAAAATGGCCCCTTTCAGAAGGAAGCCTCAGTTCGCTTCGGATATCTTCGATCGTTATTGTATGGCCATCACCCATCAGGACTGCCCGCTCGATCACAAATTCGAGCTGTCTGATGTTGCCGGGCCAGTGGTAATCCATTAAGGCCTTCTTGGCCCCATCGCTTAACCCTTTGACTTTTTTCCCAAATTCTTTATTATACTTATCGATAAAAAAGCTCGATAATGCTGCAATATCCTCTTTTCTCTCTCTCAGCGGCGGGAGTTCAATAGTAACGACCTTCAGCCGGTAGTAGAGGTCTTCCCTGAATTTTCCCTTTTCCACTTCTTTTTCGAGGTTCTTGTTAGTGGCGGCTATTATCCTGACATCAGCCTTTAAGCTGTCTTTTCCACCCAGCCTTCTGACTTCCTTGTCCTGCAAAACTCTCAATATTTTCGTTTGCGTCAAAAGTGGAAGGTCTCCTATTTCATCGAGAAAGAGCGTGCCCCTGTCGCTCGTCTCGAAAAGCCCCTGCTTCCTGTGTACCGCGCCGGTAAAAGCACCCGGCTCATAACCGAACAACTCACTCTCTATAAGGTTGTCGGGGATCGCCGCACAGTTAATTGCCGTAAAGGGGAATGTCCGCCTTGCGCTGTTATAGTGTATGGCCTTTGCAATAAGCTCCTTTCCGGTGCCGCTCTCCCCGTATATCAGGACCGTAACTGCAGTGGGCGTCACCTTCCTGGCTATCTGGATAACCTCCTGCATCTTTTTGGAGCTGCCCACAATCCCTTCCATCTTAAATTTCCCGAAGAGCGCGTCCTGCAGCCTCATGTTGTCCCTGAGCAGCTGCATCCTCTCCACCGCCTTCTCGACAGTAAGAACGATTACATCTTTTTCAAGGGGCTTAGTAAGATAGTCGAAAGCGCCTTTCTTCATGGCCTCGACTGCGGAAGAAATTGTGCCGTAAGCGGTCATGATAATAACAGCCGGCTTAAGGGCGTCGTCCGGCAGTGCGTCCAGAAGCTGCACCCCGCTCATCCCTCCCATCTTCAGGTCTGTTATCACTACATCAGGGATAAGGGTTTTTATGAGATTCAGCCCCTCTTCTCCGGATGAAGCAGTATAAGCCTCGTAGCCCTCATCAACAAGAATGGTCTTTATGATTTCCCGCTGACGCTGCTCGTCATCTATGACCACTATCAGAGCCATGTGTCCTCTTTCCCTAAATAATAATACGGACTATAGTTGTACTTGTTTCTCATTTCTCTCTTTTCTTATGGCCAGTATCAGCTTCACTTCACTCTTCTCTCCATCAATACTATTGAACTCCACCCTGCCCCCATGTTCTTCCATGACCCTTCTCGTCATCGGCAGACCGAGTCCCAGCCCGTCCTGTCTGGTAGAAAAAAACGGCTCAAAGATCTTATCCAGGTCTTC